>DASTZT010000657.1:0-27974 GCA_035764225.1 Ktedonobacteraceae bacterium | reverse complement strand
GTTGCCCCAGGAGCCCGGTGGCTACAACGGCTATATGGGCCTCTTCGGCCATAAAAATACGGCTCCGCAGATCAGCCCCAACGGCCCGATGACGGATCTCAATGGCAACGTGATCCAGGATACTTCGGGGCATATCGGCTTCCCTGGCTTCGATGGCATGTCTGCTGCCGTCTCGCTTTCATACATTGCCGCGATGCAAGAACATAATGTGCCGGTAACGTATGCCTATATCTCGGATGCGCACGATGCCCATCCCAATGGCCCCGCTTTTGGCCCTGGTCAGGCGGGTTATGTCGCGACGCTTAAAGCCTATGATGATGCTTTTGGCAAGTTCTTCGCTCGCCTGGCGAAGGATGGCATCAACTCCAGCAACACGCTTTTTGTGTTTACAGCCGATGAAGGGGATCATTTTGTAGGCGGCGCACCCAGTCCGGCTAATTGCGACGGCGTGACCATCCCCTGTACGTACAGCAACATTGGTGAAATCAACACCAATATGACCGGTCTGTTGGCAACACAGCAGCACATCACCACGCCGTTCACCGTTCATGCGGATGACGCTCCGACGGTGTACCTCACGGGCAATCCAGCACGGGATGCAGCAGTAACGCGCACATTTGAGCGGGGAGCGGCAGCTTTAACCGCGACCAATCCGATCACTGGCAATACGGACACGATCACCAACTTTATGGCGGACCCTGTGGAGATGAAGTTGCTACACATGGTTACTGCCGACCCTGCTCGCACGCCTACCTTCACCCTGTTCGCTAATCCCGATTACTTCCTGTTCACGAGTACACCTGATTGCACCAGACCGTGCGTGGCAGAGAATCCGGCGTTTGCCTGGAATCATGGGGACGTATCCCCGGACATTACCACCACCTGGCTGGGTCTTGTGGGTCCGGGAGTGCGTCATATAGGGGTGAACAACAGCGTCTGGGCCGATCATACCGATGTTCGTCCCACGATCATGGAGCTGCTGGGGCTACAGGACGACTATAGCCACGATGGGCGCGTGCTTTTCGAGGTGCTCACTCCCGGCGCGCTCCCTCCGGTTGTGCGTGCCAACTTCGACTTTTTTGTCCGTCTGGCCCAGGTCTACAAGCAGATCAACGCCCCTGTTGGGCAACTGGGTATGAAGACGCTGCAAATCTCGACGCAGGCGCTGGAGAGCAATTCCGCCAACGATGCGACGTATACCCAGCTTGAGAACACCCTCCAGACGATCACGAATCAGCGTAACGCGATTGCAGGGCAGATCATCGCCCTTTTAGAATCCGTTGAGTTTGGGCAACACGGCCATTTAGCGCCACATCTTGCACAGCCAAACACGACATTACTGAATCAGGCCAGGGCGCTCATCCAGGATTAGTCATCCTGAACGTGCGATCCTTCAGGCGAGAAGTCACCCAGGAGTTTTCCTGGGTGACTTTTCTCTTCCTCCTCTTCCTTCTGATCTTTTCCCTGTGCTCAGGCACGCTCAGCGCGAATGGATGTGTCTTCGATCTCCTGCGCTGTAACTTTATCCACGCTAGTTCGTTCTACGTAATGTCCTGTTAGCGTACAGAAACTCAAACCTGTAGCAGACGAAAAGGAGGCTCTATGAGTCAATCTTTAGCGCAGAGGTGGTCTGGTGGCATGGAGATTTGGTACTGGCTACGTGGTGATGCGCCCCAACACCCCTTTATTACAAGCCCCCGCTTACGCATCTTTCTCGTTTCCTTCACAATGCTCTTCTTCGAGCTTCTCTGCATTCGCTGGATTCCATCGTACGTTCGCTTTCTGAGCTACTTTACCAACTTTGTCCTGATGGCTTCGTTCCTGGGCATTGGTCTTGGTATGCTCTCTGCCCGACGCAAACGTTTCTGGTTCCCACCCTTTCCCGTCCTGGTGCTGGCGCTCACTATTATCGTTGCATTGAACAAATTCGACCTACGCATCAGTTCAACTCAGGTGCTCTATTATGGAGCTGGTGAAGTGCAAAGCGTCCAGGCGGAAAACTTTATCGTCCTCCCCATTATTTTCGGCCTGGTCACCCTCTGTTTCATCCCGCTAGCGCGTTCATTTGGTCAGCTCTTTGGTCAGGTCAAGCCGTTGACCGCCTATACGTACGACATTATAGGCAGCCTGGCGGGCATTGCCACGTTCTCCATGATGGCGTTTTTCGTCTTACCCCCACTCCTGTGGTTTATTGCCCTGGGGCTACTGGTGATACTGCTGGATAGCAAAAAACTGGTCGTTGGGACCGGGGCAGTGCTGGCCGCCAGCATGGTTGTCGTCTGGCAATTGCAGCAAGGGGCATACTGGTCGCCATACTATAAAATCCTGCTCCACCCGGCAACCCCAACTGGCTATATTATTGATGTCAATAACGCCGGAGGACATCAGGCGATGGTTCCCTGGCAATATAAAGAGCCTTTCTATCGCCGGGTCTACGAGATTTTTCCCGGTCATTCATTCCATAAGGCGTTGATCCTGGGCGCGGGCAGCGGCTCAGACGTGGCAACGGCGCTGCATTATGGGGTGGATTCGATCACTGCCGTCGAGATCGATCCAACGATCCAGAACCTGGGGGCCCAGCTCAACCCTGACCATCCTTATCAAGACCCACGCGTCAAGGCCGTTATCAACGATGGCCGTTCCTTCCTCCAGAACGATACTGGTCACTATGACCTGATTATCTTTGCCCTGCCCGATTCGCTCACCCTGACTTCGGGCAATACGAGCCTGCGCCTGGAGAGCTTTCTGCTAACACAGGAGTCCATCTCAGCCGCTCGTAAGCGCCTGACCAATAATGGTATTGTCGTGCTCTACAACTACTATCGTCAGGGATGGCTGGTGGACAAGCTGGCGGGCATGGCAGGGCGAGCTTTCAATCAAGATCCGCTGGTCTCAACCTACGGTGGCTGGGGACGCGCAGCCGTGATTATGGCTGGTCCGCGCCTGGCATCGCTGCCTCCGGGCGTATTCGGCACCTACCATGAAAATCCCCCGCCTGGGAATCAAACCTTACGCGTGATTGGCGAAGGCTACTATCCCGTCACCGGGCGCACTCCGGCAACCGATGACTGGCCGTTCCTGTACCTGCAAGACAAAAGCTTCCCATTGATCTATATCGAAGGATTGCTGATGGTCCTGGCCTTTGCAGTGGGGGGCACCTTGACGCTGGCACCGAAGAAGGTGATACGCCGCTTCGACTGGCATATGTTCTTCCTGGGCGTGGCCTTTATGGTGCTGGAGGTGAAAAGTCTGACCACCTTCGCGCTGCTCTTCGGTAGCACCTGGCTGGTGAACTCGCTGGTCTTCTTCGCCATCTTGAGCAGCGTGCTCCTGGCGATAGTGGTCAATCGCTGGTTGAAGATCCGGCAGATCTGGATCTTCTATCTGCTCCTGTTTGCCATTCTGATCGTCAATCTGGTCTTACCGCCAGAGGCCATGCTCTTGAGCAATCCGATTCTGCGCTACCTTGTGGCCAGCGTCCTGGCCTTTACGCCGGTCTTTCTGGCAAACATCATCTTCACCAATTCCTTCAGGGATACCGAGGCTGCGGATATTGCCTTCGCCTCAAATCTGCTGGGAATTATGATTGGAGGAGGACTCGAGTACTTTAGCATGATGTTTGGCTATCGTATGCTGCTGATTCCGGTGATTGTGTTTTATGCCTGCGCGATGCTGCTACGCATGCGCCGCAAAGAGGGAACGGAGGCGGAGGTAGCCGAAGGAGCTTCAACTGCTTCGATTGCGTAATTTCCTCTCATTATAGAAATGAGCTTCACCGCAGATAGCTACGGTGAAGCTCCTGTTTTATGCGCTCTTAAACCAGCGTAATAGTCGCGGTTGCTGAAGAGGCTCCCTTTTTATCACTGCCAGTGAGCTGCAAGCTATACGTACCCTTTGGCAGGAATGACACATCCGTAAAACTGAATGCATGGGCATCCGTTCGTCCTGCTCCCAGAGTCTCATTAAACGTCGCACTGGCCATCTGACCGTTTGGCGCTGTTAACACAAAGGTCTCGGTGATGGTAAGACGAGCCTTCGTATCGTTTTTGACGGAATAGCGTACATTGATCGTGTTACCAACGGCAGCTTGATCAGCATTCGCGCCGTTTGATGTCAGAGAAGCAGCTACTGTGATATCGGGATTTTGATTACCCACGGCGGAGGAGGCAAATGCCGTAGCAACAGTAGCCATGCTCATAATCATGAGCGCGATAACGACGACAAGCCATTTGACATGGGACAACTTAAACATGAAATCTCCTTCCATAACCGCAAAAGCGGTAGCCAAAATATATTAGAGCACATAACCTTGCCCCCTCCAGGCCATGCCACCACCACCCTGATGGTGCATCAAGGTGTATGAGCACTAACTGAACCGTAAATGGAATTACAGGAGAATCTTTCTCTTGCAATTCCATTTGTAGTTTGCTTACCATGACAATGAACAATGGCAAGTGTATAATAAATGCTCATTAAGTAATACGTGTCAGAGTTACAGGTCATGAGAAAATAGAATTGCAACTACGAATATTATGTAAATAAGATGACTCATATTTTATCGGCAGATAGAGCGGGGCGCTCCTGGAACAGGGCAAATAATAAGAGGCAGCTACTCAGGCCATGACTTCGTAGCTGCCCCTGTTCGTATCGGCGAAATTTTTTATCCTGCCTCCGCCTCCATCTCAGTCACAATCTCTTTGACCGCGAGCGGGTCGCGAATATCAATTTCTAGCTTGCCATCGACCGCCCTGACATGCACCTCGCCATTTTCGGGGATATTGGCCAGCAGGATACGCAGGCTTAATGGGACGGTCAGCAGCCGTTCGATCACGCGGCGCAGAGGACGCGCACCCTGCGTCTGGCTGAACCCTTCCTTACATAAAAGATCAATGGCGCTTTCGTCAGCATGCAGCGTCAGGCCCTGTTCCCGCAGGCGCAGAGCCAGTTCGTTCATCTGAAGACGCGTGATGGCATGGGCCTGATCCTGATCGAGCGGATGGAAGATCACCACCTCGTCAATACGGTTCAGGAATTCAGGACGGAAGGTCTGGCGTAAGCGTTCTAACAGGCGCTCTCGCTGCATTTCTTCCGCCGTCCCCTTAATACTGGCCCGGAAGCCGCTGGGCATTGAACGCCCCAGCATATCGGTGCCGACGTTTGAAGTCATAATCCAGATGGCATGCTGGGCATCGACGGTATGGCCCTGCGCATCGGTCAGGCGACCGGCATCAAAAACCTGCAAGAAGAGGTCGAATACTTCGGGATGGGCCTTCTCCAGCTCGTCGAGCAACACAACGCAGTGTGGTCGTCGGCGTAGCTTACCGGTGAGCTGTCCCTCCTGATCGTAGCCGACATAGCCGGGAGGCGCACCGACCATACGCGAGACGGCGTGCTTCTCCATGTACTCCGACATGTCAATGCGAATCAGGTGTTCATCGGAGCCAAACACTTCCGCCGCCAATGCGCGGGCCAGCTCAGTTTTTCCCACGCCCGTTGGTCCCAGGAACATGAAGACGCCCACAGGACGGCTGCGCGGCTTGAGGCCAGCACGGGCCACCTGAATCGCTTGCGCTACGCGGGTAATCGCCTCGTCCTGTCCGATGACGCGCGCTCTCAAACGGCTATCCAGCGTCAGCAGACGATCACGCTCCTCGCGACCGGGCGCACGAACGGGAATGCCGGTGCGATGCGAAATCACTTCTGCGATCATCGGAGCCGTAATAATGGGAGATGTGCCGATCTCGGTATGGTCATGGTGCTCGTGGGTCTCATTTTCAATCGAGAAGACGCGTGCCTGCGAGCAAGCTTCATCCAGCACGCTGCATGCTTTATCGGGAAGGCGGAGATTGGGCAGGTATTGCACCGAGAGATGGACAGATGCCTGCAATGCTTCATCGGTGATGGTGGCGTGGTGATGCTGCTCGTAAAGGCTGCGCATGCCTTCCAGGATCTTCAACGCCTCTTCGGGAGACGGCTCCTCGATCATCACGGGGCGCAGACGGCGCTCCATTGCCGCATCCTTCTCAATCGCGCGATACTCCTGGGGCGTGGTTGCACCGATGCAACGCAGGCGACCGCCAGCCAGCGCCGGTTTGAGAATACCAGCCGCGTCGATGCTCCCATCTGCCGCACGACCTGTCCCGATGAGCAGATGCATTTCATCAATAAACAGGATCACGTTGCCGCTATTCTCTGCCTCTTCCAACACTTTGAGCAGCCGCTCCTCAAATTCACCCCGGTATTTCGTGCCTGCCACCAGGGAGCTGGCAGATAGCTCGATCAGGCGCTTGCCTCGCAGCTCCTGCGGCACTTTGCCCTCAACGATACGCTGCGCCAGACCGCCAATAATCGTCGTTTTTCCCACGCCAGAATCGCCAATTAAGATGGGATTGTTGCGATCTTTGAGCATCAAAGTCTGCATCAAAAGACGGATCTCTTTTTCGCGCCCGATCAAGGGGGTCAATTGTCCACTACTGGCCTGCTTCGTCAGATCGCGTCCGAGCTTCTCCAGCACAGAATTCCCGCCCTTCATAGCTCCATCAGGACCAATTGCGCCTGGCAACTCTTCCGGCAGGACTTCTGGATTGGCGCTGGCCGATGGCACAAGCTCGATCAGGGAATGGGCGTTACTCGCCATCATCAGTTCGATCAATTGCCCTGAATTGATGCCCAGCTTCTCCAGCAGTTCGTGCGTTACGCCATCGCTTTCGCTTAAAACGGCCTGGGCAATGGCGCGTTCGTCCACAGCAGCCGAGCCAGCATTCATGGCATTGCGCTCTGCCGTTTGCAAAATTTCTTTGCAGCGCCTGGTGGGTAAAATGGGAGTGTCACTGGTGGCTTTGCCGGAGCCGAGGGCCAGACGAATGACATCGCGCACTTGCTTAGGCGAAAAGCCCAGGCTGCGCAACGCATCTTGCGTACATCCACCATCTAGCTTGGTCAAGGCAATGAAAAGGTGCGGCGTTCCTAAATAATCCTTGTGCATCTGCTTGGCTTCGCCCAGCGCGATCTCCAGCACGGCGCGTAAGAAACGGCGATCAGGGGCATTGGCGGCGGTCAGGAAGGAGGGCATCAGGTGCGTATCATCAAACGGATCAAAGTGTGGTTCGATGGGCCGCTCTTTGGTTGAGAGGGAACTGACGATCAGGCGCTGCGTCGGATCTCCATAGAGCACAAAAGACATCCATGAGGAGTCGTCGGCATAATGTTGTGCCATCATTACACGCGTGCGACGTACCGCTTCGCCCAGCGTCACACCATCGGCGACATCTTGATAGAAGAGCGCCGCGAACTCGCGAGCACGCTGGATATTAATTGGCCAGCGCATCGTCAAAACGGCACCAGCTCCGGCAGACATCAGGTTAGCGACCAGCTGCTCTATCGCCTCATCGCGCTCTTGCTGGCTCGGAGAACTGCTCCCACGCCCTGACGGGACACGCTCATCCTCATGAAAGCTCAGAAATACCAATGGACGCCTGGGCAACGTATGGAAAAGTTGCTCAAACGTATCTTCATCCAAACGGGAGTTACCAGCCAGGGCCAGTTGCGGCTTCTCGCCACCACTGACCAGGGGCAACGGACCGGCATAGTGGAGCACATGCAGAGGCTCGGCGCTGATATGCATGCGCATCTCTAGCTGATTGGCCTGCTGCCTGTAGAGGATCGAGCGCCCTATCGACTCTGGCAAACTGGTACAGAGCGCCACAACCTCTTCTTCCGCGCTCGGACGTTCGCCTGTCGGGTTGACGAGGAAGAGCACAGACAGCCCTTGCACGTCACGCTTGCCCAGCTTACGCATCCCACGATCAGACATGCTGCCATATTGCGCCAGCTCCCGACTGCCCTGAGCAAGCCGACCAATACTGATCGATTGACAAAGGAAACGCCCAGGTTTGGTCGCATTGTCAAACATCAGCTCCCAGGGGATCTCCGGCGTATTCGTGCTGATGATTAAAGGAATGTCGAGACGCCGTAAGAGATCCTGTAGAGACAATGGAAGGACCGACTCAAAGAGGAATCGTCCCAGGGTAAGCAATGCATCATTCACCGCGCTTAGCTTCATCGTCTGCCGCCTGACATCTGTCATCGCCACCATCTGCATAGATTGTATGGCCGATTGCACGGCACGACGTAGCCGTTCACGAATCTCGACGGTGAGATCAGTGCTATATTCCTGGCCTGCCTGGCCATCGGGAAGATCAAGATGAAATTGATAATTCGTATCGGTCCGAATAATAGTTAACAGCGCTGGTTGTTCCATGGATGTTTCTCTTCCACAATCTTCCCGCTATATCATAAAAAACCTTTCGAAGCTCCACACGCTCTCAAGCACACCGGAGGAAAGAAAGGTGCCTACAACCAAATCTATGCCTTTAATGTGGCCTTGATAAAAATTGGGATACCCAACAGCAAAAGCTGTTTACGACGCAAGTATACGAGGCAAAACACATAAGTGTCAATAGCCCAGGTTAGCATGTGTTAATATAGCTCGTGTTATATCAAAAAGTCTCTCACAGGGGAGGCTGCGGATAGCAGCTCTTGCCAGCTTGCCCTGGAGCATGGTTTGGGAGAGCAAATGATAGATCGAGCCCATCCATGATGCCGCTGAAGTGCAGGCCAGAGGTTGCCAGCGCGGCACAATCACCCGGCGTTGGCAGGATGGTTAGATCGAGTTGGGGCAAAGTGCTCGCCTGCCGCTGGACGAGCAGAGAATAAGGCGCATGCTTCATCGGCGGCACATACCACGAGAGCGTCACCGTCATGGTACAGTTTTTGGGTACCACCACCCAGCCGCCAAACATGGTCCGCCCTGGCTCATCGCTGGCAAAATTGGTCGGCGGCCCAATCTGATCCAGCGGATGCCACGCATGATAATACGGATCGTTTAACATTGGGGTCGCGGCTCCGGCATCCGTCACTCCTGTTGGACAGAAGAGAGCGCCGTTCTGATAGACATCATACTGCGGACACTCCTTATAACCAGCTCCGCAATATGGCAACCCCGCATCAAAGCCGTCTCCCCAGAGAAATCGACTGCCAGATGGCACATAGACGCGCACATAATCCCGATAAGTATCCAGACCATACACCGGGCCAATCTGGTTATAGATCAGGCGCAGTTGCATCACATGGGTCGCGCCACCAGCAGCATTGAGCGTGACGACATCGTGAATTTGCGTCTGGACATATTGCGATGCCTTATTTGCGCTCAGATTCGCCTGCACCACATACAGCCCATCATGGTTGGCTGAGCGATCCATCATGCCTGCCGCCCCAAATTGAGCCAGCAGCGCCTCTATTTGCGGATTGGTAACATAGATCTGCAAATCTCTAGTCTTGAGGGCGTAAAGCATGGTATGGGCAATGGCAAGCAGTTCATCTGGCGGAGCCTGACGTACATGATCTTGCAGAATGCGCGAGAGGCGGGCGGTAAAGAGCTTGCGAGCCAGGGTTGGCGCATCTGGCCCATCCACATGCTCGATAATCTCCTCCTTACGAATACCGAGATTATCCAGTTGATAATAATGGAGCCGCTCTTCCAGGTTCTGCGCGGTGATGGTTTCGTGGTATTCAGGAATGCTTATCGACCCGGTAATTTGTAGGACGCGCGTAATCAAAAATGGCGAGAAGAGGATCACGCCATCGACATTATGCCCAAACTCATATTTGTAGGTTTTGATCGCGATTTGCGCGGACGTGGGGAAGTCAGCAGACAGGTTGGCATCGCGCACGCCCCAGTTGGGAATGGGCCACCACGAGCGATAGGGTTCGGGGGCTAATTGCCCGTTGGCGGGACTATTCGGGTTCTGCTCTTCGTATGGGCCAATATTTTTCAAGGCAAACGGGGCGATACGACCTCCGTTGATTAACAACTCGCCAAATTGTCCGGTAAATCCTCCCGTCGGACGCAGCTCCGCCCGATCCATCGTCTGGACCAGAAAGGTGCGCGGCTCACCCACCCCCAGAATCCATCCCACAGCTTGCAATAACTGACGCCCCTGAGTAATATCCAGCCGTGCCTGCGGAATAAATTGCAGCAAAGTCGTGAGTTGTTGGCGCTGTGCGTCACTGATGGGCAGCGAGTCCAGCGAGAGCGAGCGCGACTGCACCTGAATATCGCTCAGGTACGGCATCAGTCGATCAACGCTCATCCCTATACGTTCAAGCATGGCAGGCGTCACCAACGGCTTTTGGGTCTGGGTAAGCAAGGGACCGCGAAAGGTGGGAGCCAATGCTAAGGCGGTATTGGTCAACTCTTGTCCGATATTGGCGACATCTACCCCGATTTTGCTCAAAGCATAAGCGGAAGTAAGCTGCACCGACCATATCCTCCCGGCTGCCCCCATCACTGCATCGTGTGCAAGCATCGTGTGCAATTGCTCAAAATCACCATGTGCCGCCAGAAACTCCTGTTGCGCCTGGTGCAATTTGCTGGCATCGAGAAAGCCCGTCAGATGCGTCCCCGGACCGAGGAAAATACTTTTGACGTTGAGTAAATGCTCTACGCCATTATGGGCGCGGCTATACATCGTATACAAATTAATGCTATCGCCTATCACTGCCCAAAGTGGCGAAAGCAGGATCAATAGCAAGCCAATCAGCAGCAGTTTTGTGGGGGTATAACGTTCCCTGGATAGAGCGGGAATCATAGCGCCAATGACGGTTCGTTTATGTTTTATCTGAGCTGGAATATGGGGCGCGGTTTCAAGCTGGTCAATTGCTTGCTTATCAGGCTCTTCCGGCTGCAACGCCTCCGTCGGGACAGTATTAGCATGAGCAATATCAGTAGGGGAAGTATGTTCGGGCATAACTGCGGGCTGAGTAACGGTATCAACATCAGCAAGCGTTGCCTGCTTGAGAAGCCTCTTCCTTTTAGATGAGCCGGACATAAACTTCCTCCGCCGTAGATATAGAGAAAAGCGGGCTTATGGCTATGAGTATTTGTTGACCACCCTGCCTCCTTCTCCTTATATCAAGACGTTCGGCAGCGCCAATTGTTTCTTTCTCTTTCCATCATACTGCAAAGCAATATTCCTTCTACTCGCGTTTGTCAGAGATTTCGCTGTTTTTGGGGGATAGCAATATAAGAAATAAACGTATAACAAGTAATAAATATCAGTATGTTCATCGAAAATAAATTTCTTTTATTAGGATTACTAGGGTTATATTGACTTTTTTGTGGCTTTAGTGTATAAACATATCAATATGTTTTTCATCGCATGATGCAGGCTTCAGGTAGCACCTCATAATAGTTAGCCCTTGATACCAACTATCTTTTAAGTTATTTTATGCTGCCTAACTCTTTCAGCAGTGATATTAAGTATCAGGTATTTTTTTACTTCAAGAGGTTCTTGAGCTTAATTTGCAGGAGGAACAGAAGTTGAGCATACCTTTGGATATCGTCTCTCTTCGCTTATTTATTCGGTTACTCTTAGGGTGTATTTTGCTCAGCACCGCAATAGCTAAATTTGCACATTTAGACCGCTTTCGTCGTGGAATACAAGACTATCAGGTCTTTCCCCCTATGTTAGAGAAAAAACTGGGGCTATCGACTTTGCTTTCTTTCAGCATTCCCACTGTGGAACTTTTTACTGCGATGGGACTAATCAGCGGTGTCTTTCTTCTGTATGCTACCATAATTACAGTTTGCCTTTTTCTCTGTTTCAGCGTGACTCTCGTTCTCAATCTTGTGCGTGGACGACGAGATCTTTCCTGTCATTGCGAGGGAGTACTGGGCAACCATTACATCTCCTGGTGGCACGTTGGGAGAAATGGATTTTTTCTCCTGGGTCTCTGTATCTTGTTTTTTACACCACAGGATCAACTTACTCTAGAAGTGCTTATACAAAACCCGACATTGCTCTCAAAAGCATTGTTGACAACGATCCTTCCTGTAGGGCTGTTTGTAGGCATCTTGTTAATAATGCTTTTGCTCGTTAATTCTGCTCGCGTTCTTTGGAGTACTGATCGTTAATGCTAAAATCAAGAGATGAAGCAGGTTGCAGCAGGAACCTCTCTAGCGGCAGTCGGTCTTGGACTGACAAACGCGAAAACGGTTCTGGCGAATCCGAACTGCACTCCTTGTAGTGGGTGTCAGGTGGTAAGTTGCCAGGAAAGTGGTACCTGCAGAGCACATGATCCTAGCACACCTATTCTCGTCACTTATCAGACGCTCAGTGGCTGTGTACCTCCTGGGTGTACAACTTCTTCGAATCTTTTTGAGTGTAACAGCAGTTGTGCATGTTTTGTGTAAGCATAATTAAATTAGCAGGTCAACCCTGATAGGTTGATCTGCTAATTTCAAAGAACACAAATCTATACTCAATTATGGAGCAGTGTAAAGAAGCCTCTTATAATGGAGGTAACTAATCACCATTTACCATCCCTTTGAACGGCTTTGGGCGACCTCATTGAAAGGTGGGACATATGAAAAAACGCAGCTATATACTTCCCTTCGTTCTCTGGTGTTTTTTCTTGCTGGAACTGATGGCTTGCTCCGGTATTTCTTCCGCTCCCCCCACTCCCACGCCAACCCCCACGCCCGATATTGCTGCCAGTACCTCCTCGCCATTGCAGGATGCGGCTGCGACTGCCACATGCGACGAAGCAGTACAACGCATTCAGCGGAACGAGATTGGCTTGGTCCAGATCTATCGACATAAAGCTCCTATTTACCATGTTCCAAATAGTGCCAACAGTGTGGTAGATATCATTATTTATCCGCGTTCTGCTCGCACGAATAATCCGACAGAGCCTTACGATCCATTTCTACAAGTAAATGTGTATCCTATCGACTATCCTGATCTGATTTGCTATCCACGTCTGGTAGATGCTGTTAAACAGATCAACGCACATCTTTCAAAAGATCAACAGGTACAACTTGACTGGCTTTTTACAGTTAGTTAAGCTTTATCCATACCGCTAAAGCAATAAACGGGCTTTATCTGGTAGATTTCCCGTTAGATAGCATGCTGAAAGAGTAATCTATGATTTCACAAATATTTCTTTCCCTCTGGCGCAGGCGAAGCCAGAGCATCTTTGCCAGCGCCGGTTTTCTAGTTGCAGCCTGTGCGCTTCTCCTGCTCAGCGCTACCACACAAACAACGACGCTACGCGCCAACCAGCTCATTGCTCAGCTACCTGGATCGCTTGCCAGGGCAGCAGATCCTCTTTAATGGTTCTGTTCCTCTCGTGCAGAATGACCCGCAACGTTTCTCCAATGCGACCCTGGTCTGGAATGGCCAGACGTGGCAGCCTATCAGCGCACAAAGCTACGGGGTCGCAGGAAACGCTATGCGCTTTCTCTATACACCTTCTGGCCTCACCTATCAACAGATGACCGGGCCTGATGGCAAACCAGCGTATGGGCTGGTTGCCAGCGATGTCCAGAATCCAGGCACAGCGTTAGACCCACGCGCCTTGACTGGACAGGAAGATGATCCTGCCACAGGCCAGGGACCAGAACCATTTTTCCGCACCCTTCACCCGCTGCTCACGAGTCAGCCGAACGCGATCTACTTTGCAAAACCTGTGGGCCAGTTTGTTGGCGAGCAGCTCAACGCCCAGTTCAGCAATGAGCTAAACTGGCTACCTGAGTCCACCTACGCCGCTCCTCCCGTCACCTTGCAGTATGATGCACAGGGACACCCAATCTCTCCAACCACGCTTCTCCCAACCACCAACCCTGCGGGCATGACGTTGCAGCCCCTCTAGCACTTACCACTCTCACTGCTGCAACGCAATTGAAGGGGGATCAGTTGATTAGCGTGATTCGCGTGCGCGTTTCAGGGGTGGGGGGAGCCAACGATGCAAGCTGGAAACGCATTCAGCAGGTAGCCCAGTTAATTGAGCAGCGAACGGGCCTGCATGCACTGGTCACCCTCGGCTCTTCCCCGGCCCCAACCCTGGTCTACGTGCCGGGTCTCCAACCAGGGCAGCATGGCTCAACACGCGCTATTGACCCGTTGGGCTGGGTCCAGGAACGCTGGATCGCGATTGGTGTTTCGCTGCTCTATCTTGGACAGGTCGGGCAGTTGCAACTCTTGCTACTAGGGGCACTGTTGACTGTATGCCTGGGCTATCTGATGGTGACGCTCTCTTCTTTGTTGACTTCACAACGCCGTGAACTGGCCATTTTAAGCGCCCTCGGCTGGCGACCCTGGCAGCCAACACACCTTTTTCTGGGGCAGGTGACAGCGCTCGCGATTGGAGGCGGACTGGGAGGAATGGGCATAGCCCTGTTAATCAGCGGGCTGATTGGGGTAAAACCCTCCTGGTTGATACTCCTATTGACCTTGCCTGCCATGCTGCTTTTGGCAGGCATGAGCGCACTCTATCCCCTCTGGCAACTCAGGCACGTTCGTCCAGCTGAGATTTTGCGGGCAGGTACAGCTGTTGGGAAAAGTCGTACCTTCGTCAGGCGTAGAATCCACACGCGACTATCCCCTCTTGCTCTGATGGCATGGCAAAATCTGGCACGCAAACGCGGGCGTTCGCTGGTCGCCTTCGGTAGCTTTTTTTTCTCGGCGTTGCTGCTGATGGTGATGCTTGATGGCCTTCTGGCCTTTCGCGAGGCGCTGCAAGGCACACTGTTGGGCAACTTTGTACTGCTCCAGACAGCAGTTCCCCAGTTGGCTGGAGCCGTGTTCGCATTGCTGCTTACGTTCTCAAGTGTTGCCAACCTCCTGCTATTGCAGGTGCGCGAACGGTGGCATGAAATTGGGCTGTTGCAGGCGCTCGGCTGGCGTCTAGCCTTTATTCGTCGTCTGCTGATGCAGGAAGGTCTCACGCTCGCCATTTCAGGAACCATTCCAGGGGTACTGGTCGCGGGCGGTATCCTATACGGGCTACACAGCGCCCAGAGCAACGTCGCATTGCCATTGGTCGCCATCGGCACAATTTTGCTCATGGCGCTGGTCGCAGTACTGGGAACCTTCCCCGCGTTACGTGCTGTCAATCGAACACACCTGATTGAGGTGATGCGGTCAGAATGAGTGATATCGCAAAAGTAATAGATAAACGGTAAAAATGGAAGGGGAAAACCTGTGGAGAAAATGCAGCAAAAGCAGGAGACCAAATCATCGCAGGGCCAGATACTACTGAACGCTATCCACGTTGAGAAATCCTATGCCATCCCTGATGGAACGTTACCAATATTACAAGACACCAATTTGCAGGTTCAACGCGGGGAATTCGTCGCGATCACAGGCCCCTCAGGAGCGGGTAAAACGACTTTGCTTGCTTTGCTGGGAGGACTGGATGTGCCAGACGCTGGGGAAATCTGGCTTGATGACATAGCGGTTCATCGGCTCCGGGGAGCAGCTGCCGCTGATTTTCGTCGCCAGAATGTGGGCTTTGTATTTCAACTCTTTTACCTGCTCCCCACTATGACAGCCCTGGAAAATGTG
The DNA here is from genome assembly GCA_035764225.1 of Ktedonobacteraceae bacterium. Taxonomy (GTDB): domain Bacteria; phylum Chloroflexota; class Ktedonobacteria; order Ktedonobacterales; family Ktedonobacteraceae; genus DASRHT01. The sequence goes on along the minus strand of DASTZT010000657.1, from coordinate 12,567 downwards.
ATGGCTCCCTTGCTTCCCTATCGGCGACAACTGGATTTCGATTTGAGGCAGCGAGCTCAGGAATTGTTAGAACGCGTTGGATTAGGAGGACGACTCAGCCATCCGCCCGCTCGTCTTTCTGGGGGAGAGCAACAGCGTGTGGCAATTGCACGGGCGCTGATCAATCGACCAACGCTTTTGCTGGCCGATGAACCAACAGGCAACCTGGACCCCTCCAGTGGCGCACAGGTGATGGAACTGCTACGTGAACTACAACGATCTGGCAAGCAAACGCTCATTATGGTCACCCATGACCCTGCACTGGCAGCTCCAGCGGATCGGTGCATCCAGATTGGCGCGTGATCCCTCTGTTTTTCATTCAAAAGGCGATTGTGTATCGATAAGCAGAGGGCCGCGAAAAGACGGAGCCAACACCATTCAAGCAGTATCTTATGTATCTTATGTATTGACATTTTTAGGATCTTTGCTGCGGCACGCATAAAAAAGCGACTCCCCTTGCTATGGCGCACTAAAACTATGCTGCTGATATGCAGCGCATCTCTATTTTGAGCGGAGAAAAGGATCACAAGGAGACAGAAATCGAGGAGACGGCTAAAGCGAGGAGGAAGGAATAAGGAAGCGAGGCAATATATAACTGCTATAGCGTAGCAACCAACAACAGATATGAGGAGCAAGGTCGCTCCTCAAAGGAGACACATATGCAAGGACGATCTCGCCAACAATTCCCCTGGCGGAGAGCACTGCTGAGACTGGTGGCCGTCACGATGATGGTACCAGCCTTGCTTTTTAGTATGAGTTCATTTGTCACGGCGGCCCAGGTAGTACCTGCTAGCGCCCCTGCGCTCATTCCAGGACACATGGTACCCGCCCTGAAAAATCTTTCACCTGTAAGTGCCTCGACAGCCAACCGTCAGCTACAACTCTCTATCTCGCTCAACTTGCGCAATCAAGCACAGCTCAACGCCCTGTTGCGAGATCAGGCTGACCCGCATTCTCCCCTTTATCACCAGTACCTGACCCCCCAACAGTTTACCGCGATGTTTGGCCCCACTCAGGCGAGCGTTAATCAAGTGGTAACGTACCTGAGCAGTCAGGGTCTGCACGTCAGTTCTATTTCCTCCAACCGCTTGCTGATCGATGCTTCCGGCTCGCTCGCAACTGTAGAACACGCCTTCAACATTACTATCGCTGATTACATGCTCAAAGGCCGTCGTGTCTACGCCCCAACCAATGAGCCATCCGTACCAGCGAGCATGGCTGGCCTGGTGCTCAACATCAGCGGCCTGGATAACGTTGCCCAGTATAGCCACGCGGCCACGTTGAAACCGGCGGCTGGCCCTGGTGGCGGCTTTGCCCCCGCCGATCTGCGCGCAGCCTACGACATCAATTCGCTGATTAGCAGTTCCAATGGTACAGGTCAGACGGTAGCAATCTTTGAGCTTGATGGCTACCTTCCCTCTGACATCACCACCTATCTGAACAACTTTGGCCTGGGTGCCGCCAAGTTCTCCAATGTGCTGGTGGATGGCACAACCAACACGGCGGGTCCGGGCGCTATCGAGGTCGATCTGGATATGGAAGTGGTTTCCGCCATTGCCCCCGGCGCGACCCAGAAGATCTACATCGGTCCCAACTCAACTACTGGCGTCAACGATACCTACAATAAAATCGTCACCGACAATATCGCCAAAGTCACCAGCACCAGTTGGGGCCTGTGCGAAGCTCAGTCCGGCACATCCGAGCTAAGCGCGTTAGATAACATCTTTGCGCAGGGCGCGGCTCAAGGCCAGACCACCTTCTCAGCCGCCGGTGACTCCGGTGCATTCGACTGTAATAACAATACTCTGGCAGTTGACTCGCCAGCATCCGATCCCCACGTCGTTGGAGTCGGCGGCACGAATTTACAGGTCAACGCCGACGGAACCTACAATAGTGAGTCAGTCTGGTCCAACCCCAGCGATACGCAGCGTAGCCCCAACGGATCGGGCGGCGGCGGCGGCTTAAGCACCTTCTTCGCCAAGCCATCCTATCAGAGCGGCCCTGGCGTCGATAGCAATACTATGCGCCACGTTCCCGATGTCTCGGCTGACGCCGATCCCGCTACTGGCTATTCGGTCTTCTGTACAGCCTCTGCCTCCGGTTGCCCCAGTTCTGGCTGGATCGAAGTCGGTGGCACCAGCGCGGCGGCTCCGCTCTGGTCGGGAATCGCGGTTGACACCAATGGCTTCCTGGCCAGTCAGGGCAAGAGTCTGCTGGGCAATGTGAACGCAGAGCTGTATACCCTCTTCAACACTACTCAGTCGTTCGCAGCCTATCATGATGTCACAACTGGCAATAATTTGCACTTCAATGCCGGTGCAGGCTATGACCTGGCGAGCGGCATTGGCACCTCGGATGCCTGGAACTTCGCACGCGACGCGGCTGGCACAACCGGCACAACCAACGATTTCTCGATCAGCGCCAATCCGACCAGCCTTTCGATTGCGCAGGGCAACAGCAGCACTTCCAGCATCAGCACGGCGGTGACCACTGGTACAGCTGGCACAGTTAGCCTCTCAACCAGCGTTTCGCCTGCTGGCCCCACCGCTTCGCTTTCCGCGAACTCGGTGACTGCTGGCGGTTCCGCAACGCTGACGGTTTCCGTTGGCTCAACGGTGGCAGCTGGCACCTACACGGTAACGGTAACAGGCACCGAGGGCAGCGCGAGCCATAGCGCCTCTGTCTCGGTCACCGTTACGTCCGCAGGCGGTGGTGGCGGCAACAGCATCACCAACGGCGGCTTCGAGACGGGAGATTTCACCGGCTGGACCAGAAGTGGAGTTACCTCTATCAGCACCACCGCGCATAGTGGCAGCTTCTCTGCTCAGGTAGGCTCGACGGCTCCATCAAATACCAGCTCAATCAAGCAGACGTTTACAGCTGCCAGCGGCACAACAACCTTGAGCTTCTGGTATCTGGTGAACTGTCCAGATACTGTACGGTTTGACTGGGCGACTGCGACACTCAGGGACAATACGGCTGGAACGACCAGAACCATTCTGCCAAGAACTTGCAATACCAACAATACGTGGGTGCGGGTGACGGCTAGCGTGGTCGCAGGCCATTCCTATACGTTGACCCTAACCAGCCGCGACGACGACTTCGCTGGCGATCCGACCTTCACCCTTTATGATGATGTTGCGGTGAACTAGCCAAACAACAAGAGCTACGCCTTGTAGAAGAGATGGCCTCCTGGGCCATCTCTTTTCGTTAACCCGATGTGCAAGTTTCTTCGTGCTGCGTGGATGGCCACCAATGAACCTGGGAATGCTCCCAGTAATCGTGGGTCTCATGGGACTACCTCAAGGCTAGTGGCAACGGCATTCATGGCGTCCGGTCTTGGTATTCCGAACGACAACGCCACTGTCGTGGCTAGCTTCGCTCAGTCGTTCGGTAAGGAAGCTTGAGCGCAGGGTGGGGCCAGGCAGGCGGTGAACCGGACGCGGTGAACCTCGTCGCCACAGGGGATGGCCAGCCGCATCGGTGCAGGAGCAACAGGCGGTCCAGAACAACTTGCACACCGGGTTCGCTATATTGCAGGTTGTGGGTAACAATTCGTCGCGACGTTCGCTTTTGTGGTGTTACGATGGGGGATAAAGGAAGTGTCTCGCGTCAAAATGCCATCGAAATACAGCCCTGAGGTGGCGAGCGCGGCGCAATTGCCAGGAGTTGGCAGAACCGTCAGATCCAGTTCGGGGAAAGTTCCCGCCTGATGCTGCACGAACAGGGAATAGGGATCATGGCTCATGGGTGGCACGTACCATGAGAGGGTCGCCGTCATGGTACAGTTTTTCGGGATGACGATATAGCCGCCGAACATAGCCCGCCCAGGCTCATCACTAACTAAATTGGTGGGAGGACCGATCTCGTCCAGAGGATGAAATGCTCCCTGGTAAGGATCGTCGAGCATCGGAGCTGACGCGCCCGCATCATAGCCTCCAGGCGGGCATACCAGCTCTCCACCAGGATAGATGCCATCAGCTGGACAGGCTCCGAATGGGCCACCACACAGCGGCTTCCCCGTATCAAAGCCGTTCCCGCCTAGAAATTTTGCCGTCGGCGGCACGTACACGCGCAGGTAATCGCGATAGGTATCCAGCCCGTAGACAGGCCCAAGTTGATTATAGACGAAGCGTAACTGCATCGTGTGGGTTGCACCACCATTGGCATCCAGGCTTACACTATCATGTATCGTTGTATGTACATATATTGACGCTTTGCTTGCACTGACGTTTGTTTGCACAACATAGAGGCCGTCATGGGTCGTTGAGCGATCCATCTGAGCGGCATAGCCTTTTTGTTGCAGCAAAGTTTCTATTTGCGGATTGGTGAAATAGATTTGCAGATCTCTGGTCGTTAAATCTTGCAGCATTTGCTGGCCCAACGCCAGCAGCTCATCAGGTGAGGCATGGCGCACATGCTCCATCAAAGTACGGGCCACCGCCGAGGCAAACAACTTACGCGCCTGGGCCGGGTCTTCAACATGCTCAATCAATTCCTCTTTACGAATGCCAGCATTGTCCAGTTGATAGTAATGCACACGCGCTTCAAGATTATCGGCGGTGATGGTCTCGTTATATTGCGGAATTTGAATAGGGCCGGTGACCTGTAACACGCGTTCGATCAGCAAAGGGGTGAACAGAATCACGCCATCCACATCGCGATGCACTTCGCTTTTGTACTGTTGAATAGCAAGCTGTGCGGAGGTGGGAAAGTCGGCGGAGAGATTCGAATCGCGCAAGCCCCAGTTGGCAAAAGGCCACCAGGAACGATAGGCTTGCGGAGCCTGCTGCCCAAAAGTGGGACTATTATCGGTGTACTCAACAAAAGAGATATCATGCAGCGAGAAAGGCGCGATGCGTCCGTTGCTGATCTGCAATTCACCGTATTGCCCGGTAAATCCGCCAGTTGCCCGCAGCTCGGAGCTGTCCATTGTCTGCACCAGGAACGTGCGCGGTTGGTCTACTCCAAGCAGCCATCCCAACGCATCTACGAAACTATGGCCCTGGACCAGCACATCTTTGAGCTGTGGCAACATCTGGATATACTGCCGCACCTGCGTACGTTGGTGAGCATCTAGCGGCAGTGCATCAATAGAGAGCAAGTGGACCTGACTCTGGATGTCGTTTACATAGGGCAAGATCGTATCAAGCGTTGTCCCGATCATGGTCAGGTCGTCGTGAGTGACCAGCGGCGTCTGAGCCGTGATGAGCAATGGGTTGTGGAGTCTGGGAGCCAGGCTCTGCGCAACGGTGATTAGTTGCTGACCAATGGCGGCGATATCAATCCCAATCTGGCTAGCTGCATGCGCGGTCACAATTTGCGGACGATATTGTGGCAAATACTGCATTAGCGTGGGCAGGATCGAGGAATTATCAAGCAAGGAGCGCGTCTGGACAAATTCGGTCTGGGCTGCCTCAAGCTCTCCCCTGGCAAGTTCCAACTTTTTCGCATCCAATACGCTGCTGGATTGCACACTTGCGCTGCCGAAAATAGTTTTGACGGCCAGCAGATGGTGTAGCCCACTGTCGGCATGGGTGCGCAAAGCGTTGTAGGTTGCATATGCGCTGATGCCATAACCTGCCACTACAACCAGTGGAGCGGCGATGCCAAACAAAAGCAGCAGCAGGAGCGCCAGAGAGATGCCACGTTGCTTTGTGGCGTTGCGCAAACGAGCTGGCCAGAGCTTGATAGGTGGCACAAAGCGGGAAGAGCGCGGAACTGCTGAAGACACGACTCTATCGGCAGTCGGTTGCGACTCCTCCTCAGGCGCTGGCTCTGTTGGCTCTGTTGCTGGCTCAGCCGCTGGAGCCGCTTCAGGCTCGGCAGCCACGCTCTCTTCTATAGCGGAGGAAACGGCCTCAGTTTCGCTCTCGGCTAATGGCGCTTCTTCCTCGATAGCATCGGGCTTTTCTAGTGAAGGTGGTTCTTCTGCTGCAACATTAGTATGTATCGGTTCTTCACTACCAATGGTCAGAGTAGCAGAATCCGGTGTAATTTCTGTAATTTCTCTTGTATCATCCTGCTTTTCTGCCTGGGCCGTTACATTGGCATTATCCGTCTCTTGATGATCTTCTTCTGCTTGCTCGATTGATTGAACATTCTCTACCTGATCAAGTGGACCCGAACGAGACATGAGCCACCTCTATAAAATATTGGGCATAGAAAACTGCTTTAATGGCGTTACGTGATAGCATTCCTATTATGCGGCTATACCACTGTTATAACGCATGATATAGCCTGCGCGTTTCATTTAAGCTGGCCTCTGCGTAATAGAAGTGTAGGTACACAATCGCAAAGGAGCGCTATCGTAATGAGTACAGAGCTTGTCTGGAAAGTCAAAAAAGATACAAAGGTCGATCTCAAAGACTATCACCCTGGTTATACTGATGACGCGGATCGGGCATCTGCCGATGCGCAGGTGAAGCAACTGGGCGCTGAACTGAGCGATCTCCAAGAATTGCTAGCAGCAGCTCAGCATCAGAGCCTGCTGGTGATCTTGCAGGGCATGGATACGAGCGGCAAAGATGGCACGATTCGTCATGTCCTTTCTAAGGTAAACCCGCAGGGCTGCCAGGTTCATTCCTTCAAAGAGCCGACCCAGGAAGAACTTCAGCACGATTTTTTGTGGCGCGTTCACAAAGTCACTCCGGCTAAAGGCGTCATGGGCATCTTCAACCGCTCACACTACGAAGATGTGCTGATCGCCCGCGTTCACAATCTCGTCCCTCCGCAGGTCTGGAGCCGCCGCTACGAAGAGATCAATCACTTCGAGCACCTGCTGACCAATAACGGAACTATCATTCTTAAATTCTTTCTCCACATCAGCTTCAATGAACAGGAGCAGCGTTTGCTGGCTCGCGAGCAAGACCCGGATAAAGCCTGGAAAGTTGCCGTCGGCGACTGGAAAGAGCGTGCCTATTGGCAGGACTACCAGACCGCTTACGAAGACGCGCTGAGCAAGTGCAGCAGCGACGAGGCTCCCTGGTACATTGTGCCCGCGAACCACAAGTGGTACAGAAATCTCGCTATCGCCCATACGCTTATCTCTGTGATGCGAGAATACAAGAGCGAATGGCAGCAAGAGCTGGAGGCACGCGGTCAAGAGGCGCTGGCCCAACTCTACCGGATGAGACAACAGCAAAAGCAACCATAGCAAGCGGATTGATCGCGTCTGCTATGTCTTCCGGCGCGATCAATCCAGACTCGGCACTTAGAGCTTGCGTGTGACCCTGCCACGAGAGCGAGCAGGAGGAGGATAATAGGTCTGCACGGTCGTGATAATATCGCCGATACGGAGCTGCACTTGCAGGTAGCGATTGGCCGGGCGATGATAGTGCGCAAAGAGCATTAAGCTATGGTGCGTAATCACGTCGGCTTCATCGGTGTGGCGCGTCAACATCATCTGTCCGCCAATTGTCTCTTCGGCTGTCGTTACTCCCACCTCTTCTCCCTCCTCATTCATCACAAGCCTGCGCGTTTCACGCCGTGTCAGTCGATTGGGCCAGAGGATCAAGGCAATCGCTTGCCCTTTCAAGCGTTGATCTTTGAGACGCTCACTGAGAAAATTCGCCAGCTTACGCACGGCAACACACGTCTCGTCGGCATCCGCTGCATGGTGGAAGCGGACGCGCGCATTCTGGCTCAGTGGAGGTGAATCGGGCACGACCAGACTGGGATCTTCGCCGTTGGCGACCTGGTAGACCCAGCCACCCAGACGGCCCAGACGACGCACCAGCCCTTCCTCCGCCAGCAGTGCTACCTGCGCAAACGCTGTGATCCCGAAATCTCGCAAATGCGCCACCAGTTCCGCCACTGCCACCGGATCGATTTGTTCGCTCTTGCCCTCAATTTTCGTCGGGCGGTTGCTGGGACTGTCTTGCTGTTCCTCCAGATCAGGCAATGCGTCCGGTATCCCTGTACCTGCCGCTCGTAATTGCAGCAACATCGACAAAGGTAGAGTCTGCACAAAGGAAGCCTCGCGTCCAGGCGGAATGTAAAGCACACCCTGGCGACCGTCTTTACGACTCATCAAGGCTGCCAGTTCCGCGATAGCCTTCCCACTGGCGACGCCGATCAGCGCGGTCAACCCCATCTCCGTAAGTTCAGCACAGAGCTGCTCCGCTAACACAACCGGGGAGTCAAAGATCATATCACAACCGCGCAAATCAATAAACACATCACCCATAGGTATAGATTCAATAATGCGCGAATAAGCCCGGTAGCGCTCCCGCAATTTTTGCAAGATCGGCTGATAGCGATTATAAGAAGCGGGCAAAAACCGTGTGCGCGGCGCAATCCGGTGCGCACGACGCAATGGCATGCCAGGAATGACCCCCAGACGTAAAGCTGCCGCAGAGGCATCAATGACTCGTCCTGGCTCGTTCGGCCTGCCGGTTCCCGTCCCCACCACAAAACATTGCCCCTGTAAAGCAGGGTCGAACATTTCCTCTAATGTGCAATAGAGGTGATTAATGCGCACATGCATGACGCCCTGGCGCAGGCGCGCGCGCTCAGCTGCACGCGAAGCCTCCTGTATATCTATCGATGAACCCGCAGACGGGCGCTCATTCATCACAGCACCGGTACCCCATCCAGTTTTCTGCAAAAATGAACATATGCCTCTCTACTCTCCTTCTCCCCCAAAAAATTCTCGCTCAGAGAGCGTATCTGTTCCCAATCCTCACCGGATTTTAGAACAAATATACTATACCATAAAACTCTTTCTTATAAAATAAACGCGGACAATCAAATCCTTTGCATATGGCTATAAGCAATTTGCAGGCTAAAAAAATATTTCTATCCGTGCCTACATTTTCAGACAAAACAAGCTCCACTGTCAAGCCACAGGGCCTTTCTGGTGTTTCCCGCAGAGATTATGGAGCAGCAGTACAATAATAGTAAAGGGAACATTGCTTGTGCGATAATAGCGAGAGGGGAGAGAGCAAGATGGAGCGGCAACATAGCACGGGCACCTCCGTAGCCTGGCGGAGACCACCCGCGAAAGAGGCCACGGATATTGCCGCATTGACCATTGCCTTTGAGCACTTCGGCGCATGCATTAACAATCGCGTCGGTACCGACGATCTGGAAATCATCAGTTTCTGCCTTCACCACCTTTTTTACAGCATTGACGCACTCTATCAGGTGGCATTACCAGAATTAGCGGCTAATCGAGGGCAGCCAAACGCACCTCAGCAACGCTATCGTATCTGGATACTGTTACGCGAGATTAAAAGCTCGCTCGAACGCATAAAATTGCTCTGCCGATTGCTCAACGGGGCGATCACTAGCATTCTGGATACGCTCGACATGGCGGGAACGCGCAGTACCCCTGAGGATACTCATCTTGACGAATCCGATCCCGCTTCCGACCAGTTTTGGCAGGAAGCTATCGCGTTGGAACAATGGGATCAAGCTTTTAGCTTACTCACAGAACATCTACGCAACTGGAGCGCCCATCATATGGCACGACCTTTCTCCTCCCACTTTCCTCACCTGACCGCTACTATTCCAACCCTTGCCTGGGCAAACGAAGCTTTCGCATTAGTGCTGGAGGAGGCCAGTTCTATCTTTCGCGATATCCTACCAGGCTTGCGAGCCATCCCTCTAGGAGACGATGAGGTGCTTGCCACCGTTTTGCTCGACCTGATGCAGAAAACCGATCAAATATACTTACAGAGCAATATGCTACTGGAACCGCTCCATTTCCTCAGCAAGCAGTACGCCGCATCATAATGCACTATATAGGCGAAGTACATCACTTCCATATTCAATAGCGTGTTGACAACAGCTATGCTTTTTAGTATCCTAAGGAAGGATATATCCGTTAAGACAGGGTTTGCCTTGAACATCTCTCCATAAACGCAGTCATCTCGCAACCATGATCCTTAAAATCGACGCATGCCAACATGGGATTGATAGCTAAAACCATACAAGGAGACGCATACACATGCAACCTTTCTCGCATACCGATCAAACGGCGGTTCACTCAGGACAACAGCAGACCTGGGCTTCTGGCGATTACTCCGTGATTGCGGAGACCTTTGTTCTCATGGGGGAGGAGCTTTGTGAGGCGGTTGATGTGCATGCTAATCAGGTCGTCCTTGATGTCGCGACGGGAAGCGGCAACACCGCTCTTGCTGCTGCACGCCGCTGGTGCCAAGTCACCGGCATTGACTATGTTCCCGCGCTGCTTGAGCGAGCCCGCGAGAGAGCTGTAGCCGAACATTTGCCAATCACCTTTCTCTCAGGTGATGCCCAACGCCTAGCCTTTCCTGATGCCTCCTTTGACATCGTGCTTTCAACCATTGGTGCGATGTTTGCGCCCAACCAGGAACAGGTGGCCGCAGAACTGACACGCGTATGCCGCTCAGGGGGAAAAATTGGCATGGCCAATTGGACGCCAGAGGGATTGTACGGACAGATCTTCCAAATCATTGAGAGATATATACCTTCCACCGCTGACATCAAATCGCCGACGCTCTGGGGAATCGAAGAGCGTGTCCGTGAGCTTTTTGGGGATCGCGTGACCTCGCTGCAGATGAAGAGACGAAACTTCTTGTGGCGGTATCGTTCGAGTCAACACTGGCTAGAAGTCTTTAGCACCTGTTTTGGTCCCATTGTCACGACCTTCAAGGTGCTCGACTCGACACACGGAGAGCGTTTTGCGCGTGACCTCCTTACGATGGTCGAGCAAGCCAACCTCGCGCACGATGGAACGCTGGTAGCTCCTGCGGAATATCTAGAAGTCATCGCCGTACGAACGTAAAAATGATCTGCTCAATAGGCGAGGATAATCCTGATACCACGCTGACTTATGCAAACAAATTGCGCCCATCAACAATCCAGTATTGTTCCCCTTCGGGGATCTCTGCTTGAAAATCTTGATGGATACCTGACCAGCCATCTGGAACATAGAGTTCGAAACGGATCATTTCTGGATACAGAGAATACAATTGTTTGCGATCAAAATTCACGAGGAAACAAGGAGAAAATTTGAAATGGCTCTTCTCCTCCACTATGAATAGGCATAGGATTGGCAACAAAAATCCGATTCTCACTGAGACAGGCCACCTCTTGCCAGCTAAGCTTCTTTGAAGCAAAGACACAAGGCTCCAATGGCTCCTGTCGCGTGACTGATCTCGTACGCATAAGTTGATAAACGCTCACCTCTTCGTCCCAATACATCGTGATAGAACAGGGAGCACACAATTCATACAGAGCTAATCCTGCCCGGAGAAAAGCGCCAAAAATTTCTTTTGCCTCCCCTTGTCGCAATTGTCCATCCTCTATCGTCAGATCAATCTGCCAGCCATTGTTGGCTTTTTCATGGACGGAAACCTCACAGTAAAACGGAGCAACGTTCTGGGAAGCAAACCAGAATGCCACTAATGGATTCTCATGGTGCAAATAGAGAGCATCCCAAAGAGCCTGAAAAGTACATCTGATATCATTCGAGGTAAAGTAAGAACCGTCCTTGCCAGCCTGTCTGGGATCATGAAACTGAAACGAGGCTCGACGCATCCCTTCAAAAATCATCGGCCACCAATACACTGGACGTACAGAAGGCATGTTTTTTTCTAGTGTGATGTATAAAAAATCTGCCATATCACATTTTTCCTGCCTAAGCTTTTCCTCATGCTACGTGCGCAGATACTCATACATTTGCTTCTGCTCATCGAGCCACCCTCGATCAATCGCGTCAACCTCCCTGACCAAAATCGCCGCAATCGCCGCATCCCCATTGTCAAAATCCTTGAGGACTCCTATTTGCCAATGGGATGGAACAGCTTGATACGCTTCTCGCAACCGCTCATGATGGAGCTGCGTTGGCTCATCCAGGAAGCGGAAGAACGCCTCGCGACACCGATCTGAGGACGTTGGTTCTCCATTGAGATCATGAAGCGTATCTCGAACCACCCCGATCAAATCATCCTGCTCTAAAAAGCTCTCTATGTTGGAGACGGTAAAGGTTGCCAGCCTAGCTAAATAACTAAACACTTTTCTATAAGAGCCAGCAGCTGACGTTTCATCTCTTCTATTTGCTCTTTGCTGTTTCCACGATGATACCATTGCGTACTCCAATCCATGATTGGGACTTCAACGAAATGCTGGGCCACGAGTCGGGGAATGCTAGATTGATCTTGCCATTGATGAATCAAAATATTCATCGTTTGAAGCAACCCTACAAACGCTTCTTGATCGATATCGAAAAGACGGAGATTGAGACTTAAATCGCTGAGTCCTCTTGCGACACTATTCTCAATAGTATCGGCTGAATCAGGTTCATACCGAGAATCATGTAATACATTGGTAAACCATGTGAAAAGTTTTGCACGTAAGATATGAAGCACGAGAGATTGTTCTGGCATGCGCTTTATCATATCCTGTATCCGAGGTTCGACACTCAAAAGAAGAGATATTTGCCATTTAGGAACGGTAGATTGCACTGAAAAACGTATCACTTGGAGCGCCTGTTGGATATCTCGTAGTTCCTGGCATGTCTCCGGCTCAACTCCAAACTTT
>DASTZT010000656.1:0-14683 GCA_035764225.1 Ktedonobacteraceae bacterium | reverse complement strand
ATACTATAAAATAAAACAGCAGAAAAGTCAAGTATTTAACACTCAAATTTTCCATAGAAAATGAGTGAAAAATACGTAATATATATATGATGACTGTAGATGAGAAAAAATTCTTTGCTGGCCTGCTTGCTGAAACGCTTTATGACCATAGATCGTGATAAAGAAGAGATATATTTTTCGGTCTATAACGAAATATTATTGGGAAGAGGATCGGTATGTCGGACTCACAATCCTTAGAAGAGTTGTCCCCAGCCAGGACTATTTTAATTGTTGAGGATGATGCTGATATTGGCGAGTTTCTCGTGAATGCGATTGAAGATGAAATTCATTCCCATGTGTTGCTGGCAAGAGATGGGGATGAGGCGTTGAAATTTATCAGCACTGTGACGCCAGCGTTTTTGCTTTTGGATTATCAACTTCCAGGGATGAGTGGCCTTCAGCTTTACGATCAATTCCAGAGTAGGGAAGAGCTTAAGACTGTGCCGGTACTTTTTATGAGTGCCAATCCTCCTGTGAAGGAACTGGAGCTGCGCCATCTTCAGTATATTGGGAAGCCCTTTGAGTTAGATGACTTTCTTCGGACGCTGAAAGAACTCCTGGCCGAATAGGACATGTTCCTCATGAGAGAGGCAAGAGCGGAAATTCCCTCCCTCTTGCCTCCCCTTATCATGTTTCCCTAGTCCTTTTTTCCTCTATCGAGTATGCTCGCATCGTTGCCATTGGTTGCATGTGATAGAATGGTATTTCGGTGATAACCGAAGGAATAAGCTAGATGTATTGATTTAGGTGGAGCAGCTAAAAACCGCATTGGCATCTTGCCCGTATCATAGATATACATAGGTATTTCGTTTATCACCGAAGAAGATGAGGTTAATATGAGGATAAGGGTGGGGGCGATAGAACTGCTATTTATACTACTTGAAAAAAGCCGCAAGGCTTTCAAGGCGTCTATTTTTGATACTGCCGATCCAGGGCCTCTAACAGGTCTAGAAAAGCCTGGACCAGGGCGTGATTCGACAATCGATAGTAGACAGCAGTTCCCTGTTTACGTGCCGTCACTAAATGAAGATCGGCTAGCTGGCGCAGATGCTCTGAAACGGTGGCGCTGCTCAACCTTAACTCCTCAGCAATTTCTCCTGATCGTCGCTCATTGGGAGCAGATGGGTCTGTTTCGTTTGGCTCTGCTAGCAGCTCCAGGATATAGCGGCGGCTCGTGTCGCACACGGTAGAAAGGAATTGATCCACAAGGATATCGACCTCCGGTGGCCGACGAGGAATGTGGCCATTGGATTGATTGACCCTCGTGGGTACCATCTTCTTGCGGGACATCGCTTAGCACGCTCCCTTCTTTTAGTATATGGGAGAATTTCAGATGGGAGAAAGCTCTTGCATTCTCCTGTTCTATATCTTATAACCGCTTATCATGTCTTATGATAACATGCTATGGTGAAAGAGTGAGGCTCGTATGCGATCCTATCTCACGACAGCAGATGTGGCTACGCGTCTTGGGGTCAGTCTTGATACTGTTCGTCGCTGGTTGCGCAGTGGGGAACTGAAAGGTACACCTTTTGGTCGCGCGGGTTACCGCATTGAGGATGCGGATTTCCAGGCATTTCTCCTTCAGCGGCAGCGACAGCACCAGCAACTTATTAGCTCTTCCTCAGAACACTATGCTCTCTCGCATGTGCCTTTAGAAGAATTTATGAGTGCTGTGAGCCAGGAATTGCATATGCCTCTGACCACAACGCGCGGTTCGCTGCAACAGGCCCATCATCTGCTACGGCATCTGCTAGAAACTCCTTTATCAGGGAACACTGTCGATCTACTGCTAAAGCTGCAAGATTTGCTGTTGCGGGCTGAGCGACAAATGGGTGTCGAGATGCGGCTGGTAGGAAATTTGCTGGATGCCTCTCGCATCCAGACCAATAAATTCGAACTATCTCCGATATGGTGCAACCTGGTTGAGCTTGTGCGCGAGACCGTTGCCAACCAGCAAGAGCTGATAGCGCAGAGGCGGTTTGAGCTGGAACTGCCTCGCGACGATTTTGTGGCGGTGATTGCCGACGCGGATCGCATCAAACAAGCACTGACAAACTATCTCATCAATGCAGTCAAATTTTCCTCTGCTGGTCAAGCCGTCAAAATTTCTCTACAGGTCGAACATACGCTAGCTCGTGTCTCTGTGCAGGACCAGGGGTCGGGAATCCCGCATGCTGAACAGCATAAAATATGGGAGGGTTTCCAGCGAGGCCAGAGGCGTCCTGAGGAGGCCGGAGGCGGCCTGGGATTAGGATTATATATTACCAGGACCATTATTCAGCGGCATCGGGGCCAGGTGGGGGTCAATAGCCAGAGCGAGGTAGGCTCGACATTCTGGTTTACCCTGCCACTAGCTGATGAAGTGTAGCAATATTCCAATCTTTCTTCTGCTCTAACCCTCATATTGCTTCTCATTGGTACGGGCATTTTGCTACTCATTTAGTATCTTTGCCAGTTCCGTGTAACTTCCCACCGTAGATGTAGTGGGGGAAACTGTAGCGAAAAAGGAAAAGTAGGCTATTTTATTACTGATACGGTGAGAAGTTTTATCTCCTCGCTATTCCACTACCCATACTGTAACTTATGGATTATCTGTGCGTGAAAGGGGCGCTCTATGTCCAGACTCCGGCATTTCCGTCTCCTGGTTAGCACTGGGGCCTTGCTTGCCTTGTTGGTGGGACTCATTGGCAGCACGGCTCCCCTTTCTATGACTGCCCACGCGGCTACCAATGGCGCAGGTCCATCTGATGGTAGCTTCACCGCGCATCCCGTTTTTCAGCCTGCTGGTGATGCGCAGGATGCCGTCTTTAACTGCCAGACCAATCGCGGTCCGCAGTTTATTGTCTGTTATAGCCCTCAGCAAATTCGTCAAGCTTATCATATTGACAAGTTGTTGAATGCTGGCATCACTGGTAAGGGTCGGACGATTGTCATTATTGACGCCTTCCAGGACCCCTTTGTTCAGCAGGAGTTGGCGGCCTTCGATACCGCTTTTGGTCTGCCCGCTCCCGTCTTTAATCAGATTGCACCCGATGGTCTGGTGCCATTCGATCCAACCGACCCTTCCCAATCAGGCTTTGCGGGCGAGATTGCGCTTGATGTGCAATGGGCCCATGCGGTTGCTCCTGCCGCTAAGATCACGTTAGTGCTGGCGAAGACTAACCAGAATACCGATCTGGTGAGCGCGATCAAGTTTGCTGTCGATCATAACCTGGGCGATGTGATCTCGCAGAGCTTTGGTGAGAACGAAAGCTGCTTTGGCAATGCGCTGCTCCAGCAATTGCACGGCATCTATGCGCAGGCTACACGCAAGCATATCACCTTGTTTGCTTCCTCTGGCGATCAGGGGGCATCCCAGCAAACATGCGACGGAAATTCTTGGACGCAAGCAGCTTCCGCTCCCGCCAGCGATCCGCTGGTAACGGCAGTAGGGGCGACCGAGATGTTTGCCGCCTTCGATTGTAACGCAGCTAACCCGTGCCCTGCAGGGCATCCAACGCCGGGAACCTACGACCATGAAACTGCCTTGAACGAAGCGCCAGGACTCTTCACTGTGGGCAGCTTCTCGACAGGTGGTGGGTTTAGCGTCCTGTTTAAGCGACCGGAATACCAAGAGGATGTGCGTGGTATCCCGGCGGGCCATCGTGGTCTGCCTGATATCTCCTACAGCGGCTCTATCAATCATGGTGTGTTAGTTGCTTGCGGTACCTGCGCAGGGGGGGCAACTCCGGCCTTCTTCGTCTTTGGTGGTACCAGCGTCGGTTCGCCCAACTGGGCCGGACTGATTGCTCTGGGCGATCAAATGGCCGGTCATCGCCTGGGCTTTATCAATAACACGCTCTACCGTATTGGTAGCATTGACGCGGACGATATGCATGATATCACCGTCGGCAATAACTCTGTGCAGGAGCCGGATTCAACCGGAACCCTGGTATCAGTGTCGGGCTTCAATGCGCATAAGGGTTGGGACGCGACGACTGGTCTGGGTACTCCGAAGGTCAACCAACTCATCCCGTTGCTGGTCCGCTTAAAATCGGATCGTGACGACGAGGATATGGCGGCGAGTTCTGTGATGAACTAGGCATAGCTGAGCGATACAGTAACCCCCAATGGTATCGTGAACTTGAAAAAGGCGGAGGAGCGACCTGCTAGATCGCTCCTCCACTCTGCTATTTTTGACGAGAAACTATAAGCCTATTTATCTTTCTCGCCACTGCTCAAAGCGGCCTGAGCTGCCGCCATGCGAGCAACGGGAACCCGGAAGGGCGAGCAGCTAACGTAGTCCAGTCCGACGATATGGCAGAACTCGACGCTATCGGGATCGCCGCCGTGTTCACCGCAGATGCCCAGTTCAAGCCCTGGATTGGTCTTGCGGCCCTTTTCCACAGCGATGCGCACCAGCTGCCCTACGCCATCGCGGTCCAGCGTCTGGAAAGGATTGACCGGCAGGATCTTGACCTTATCCTTGAGTCCAGGCTCTTCCAGGCCGTCGATATAGCGTAACAGGAACTTGCCTTCGGCATCGTCGCGGCTATAGCCAAAGGTGGTCTGGGTCAGGTCGTTGGTGCCGAAGCTGAAGAAGTCCGAGACGGAGGCGATCTGATCGGCGGTTAGGGCGGCTCGCGGTAGCTCGATCATGGTGCCGAACTTGTACGCGATAGGACCGCCCGCCTGACTCTCGATCTCCTTCGCCACACCCTCCAGTTGGCGACGCACTTCTTTCAACTCGTTGACGTGCCCGACCAGCGGTATCATAATCTTGGGCTGCGGCTTCTTCCCCTCTTTCGCTACTTCGGCGGCGGCTTCCAGAATGGCGCGAGTTTGCATCACGTTAATCTCAGGGTAGAGCAGGCCCAGACGGCAACCGCGCAGGCCCAGCATCGGGTTCGATTCGCGCATGGCTTCCACTGCTTCGAGCAGCTCGCGCTTCTCCTGTAGCTCCTGTTCGTGGCCGCCCTGGGTTTCAAGACGCGTCACTTCGACGAGCAGTTCTTCGTAGGAGGGCAGGAACTCGTGCAGGGGCGGATCGATCAGGCGGATTACGACCGGATAGGCTTCGCCTGTTTTGGGATCGACCATCGCTTCAAAGATACCCTTGAAGTCGCTGCGCTGGAAGGGGAGCAGCTGGTCGAGGGCGGCCTGACGCTCTTCTTTGCTCTTCGCCAGGATCATCTTGCGCACAATGGGCAGACGCTCCTGCTCCATAAACATATGTTCGGTGCGACAGAGGCCGATGCCTTCGGCTCCGAAGATAATGGCGCGTTGGGCATCGCGTGGATAGTCGGCATTGGCCCAGACGCCGAGCTTGCGGAACTTATCGGCCCAGGAGAGCAGCTTTTTGAGATCGACCTCTTTATCAAAATCGGGATCGACCGTTTTGATCTGTCCCGCGAACACTTCGCCGGTTGCGCCGTCAATCGAGATGTCGTCGCCCTCTCGCAGCACTTTATCGGTTCCGGCGACGCGGAAGAGCCGTTCCTCCTCGTTAACTCTGATCGCTTCGCAGCCAGCGACGCAGGGCAAGCCCAGGCCGCGTGCCACCACAGCGGCATGGCTGGTTGCGCCACCACGCGCGGTTAGAATACCTTTCGCGACCAGCATGCCATGAACATCGTCGGGGCTGGTTTCGGGGCGTACCAGCACAACAAGCGTACCAGCTTTCCCCTGTTCTTCGGCCCGGTCAGCATCAAATATCGCTTTGCCATAGGCTGCGCCAGGAGATGCGTTGAGTCCCTTTGCCAGTAAACGGCCATCGTGCCCGGCTCGCTTCTTCTCTTCTTCATCGAAACGAGGCAGCAAGAGCTGGTAGACCTGAGCTGGCTCGACGCGTTTCACGGCCTCCTCTTGCGTAATTAGACCTTCCTCGACCATATCTACTGCTACCTTGACAGCGGCCTGGGCGGTGCGCTTACCCGAACGGGTTTGCAGCATATAGAGGCGGCCCTTTTCAACGGTAAACTCCAGATCCTGCATATCGCGGTAGTGCTGCTCCAGGCGGTGGGCGATATCCAGAAACTGCTGGTAGACGTGTGGCAGGTCTTCTTTCAGGCGGCTGATCTTCGAGGGCGTGCGGATGCCTGCTACCACGTCTTCGCCTTGTGCGTTGAGCAAATATTCGCCGTAAAGCTCTTTCTCGCCGGTGGAAGGGTTGCGGGTAAAGGCCACGCCCGTGCCGCTATCGTTGCCCATATTGCCGAAAACCATGCTCTGCACATTGACGGCGGTGCCGAGATCATGCGCGATTTTGTTGTAGTTGCGGTAATCGATGGCGCGTTTATTGTTCCAGGAGGAGAAGACAGCCTCGATAGCCTTGCTCAACTGCTGATAGACATCGGTGGGGAATGGCTCGCCCGACTGACGCTCGGCGACGCGTTTAAAATCGACCACCATTTGCTTGAGATCAGCCGCCGGAATTTCGGCGTCGCTGCTCACATGGGCGCGTTCTTTGTACTGGTCGAGCACCTGCTCAAATTCGCGCGGATCGGTATCAAGCACGATTTTGCTGAACATCTGGATAAAACGGCGATAGGCGTCGTAGGCAAAGCGTTCATCGTTGGTTTGCGCGACCATGCCCTGGACCGTTTCATCGTTCATGCCCAGATTGAGCACCGTATCCATCATGCCGGGCATAGAGAATTTGGCCCCGGAACGGACCGAGACGAGCAGCGGTTGCTCTTTGTTGCCGAACTGCTTGCCAGTCTGCTGCTCAACGATTTTAAGCGCGGCCAGAACCTGGTTCCACATGCCTTCGGGAAACTGTTTGTGGGCATCATAATAGGCATTGCAGGCTTCGGTTGTGATGGTGAAGCCGGGGGGGACGGGCAGTCCCGCGTTGGTCATTTCGGCGACGCCTGCGCCTTTACCCCCAAGCAGGTCGCGCATTTTCGCGTTGCCCTGGCTGAAAAGATAAACCCATTTACGCGGTGATCGTTGGACTGCCTCATCCAGTCCCGCATGTGTGATCTGTTGTGTCATGAAATTCCCTCCAACTCTATGGTGACGGGCTACCTGGGCATGTGCCCTGTACCTTACTGTAAAATGATTCCTCTTGCCCAACGTAATACCGTGCGAGCACTCTGGACATAACTACTGGCCTGTTGGGCGCTGATAATTTCGTCAGCTTCCTCTGGTGGTGTATCCGCATAGAACGTTTCGGGATGAAATGGCGTTAAAATATCCAGTTCATCGAGGATTTGCGGTGGGGCACCCACAATCGTACCTAGTGTTCGTAAGTCGTGGTCGTACCGACTGCGACGGCCATAACGCAGCAAACTCACGGACTGCGCAGCTTTTTCGGCTGCCTGGTTGCAAAAGTCGGCACAGGCGAAGTGTCGGCCTAAACCCAGTTCTACGGTTGCTGTTGCCATGTCCTGTGCTGCTTCCGCAAAGAGCCCTAATGCCCCCTGCACATCTGTGCCTGGGGAAACTTCTATGTCCTCGTCAGCTTCTTCTCGCGCAGGTGTGCTCGCGGCTCTCTCAGGAGCAGTTGGTTCCTGATGCAGTGTGACACCTTGTAAAAGTAACTGTGCTACATCTTCATCATCGCCCGCACCGGGCGTCTCATGTTTGCCGTTCTGCATGGGTGACATGGTTGGTGATCCTTGTATCTTGACTAGAATGGGCGCAATGCGCTTGCATGCTCCGTAGCACTCTCAGGCTATCCTACACATACTATTCCTAAGTGGCTCATTGTGTCAATGTCTTTAGGATCTCTTATTGGAGCTTTTGTGTGATGATTGAACTATTTCAATGTTTCCATCAAAGCGTTCCTTTATGGCTGAGACGCTTTTAAGCTGATTGGCTCGTGTAAAGGACAGATCAGTTGAAGAAGAATGGGATGCGCCCATCAGTCTTTTTAGTGTTGTAGGAGGAGAGAGAGTATGGTAATGACGGAACGCTCCACAGCGGTTGGCGTTTTTACGGATCGCGCTCAGGCCGAGCGAGCGATAGAAGAGCTGCATCGTGCGGGCTTTGACGACGAGCAGATCGGCTTTGTGGCTCGTAATGGTGAGCGGATGGTGGATAATGTGGGCAATAGCGATTCGCGGGCGGAGACGGTGACAGGCGCGGCTACGGGAGCTGTGAGCGGGGGGATCATCGGTGGCATAGCCGGTGCGGCTGCATCTCTGCTGATACCCGGCCTCGGTCCTGCTATTGCTGGTGGTATGCTGGCGGCGGCTCTGGGTGGTGCGGTGTTAGGCGCGGCGGCTGGCGGGTTCGCGGGCGCTCTTGCTACTATGGGGGTGCCGGAGGAAGAGGCTCGCTACTATGAGAGCCAGTTGGGAGCTGGTCGTGTGATTTTAACGGTTAATGCGCCGGGTCGATTTCAGGATGCGGCTGCCATTCTACGCGCAAACGGTGCGTACGATGCCGGTTCCTATTATGGCCAGAAGATTGCCGCTAATGCCGGTCTGACCCCAGAGGAATATGCGGTTCAGGCAACTCCGGTCGAGGTCGCCGAGCAGGATGCTAGAATTGTGCCGGGCTTCGGCACATACACGCACAACATCGGGCCGGAAGTTGAGCATCCTCGCGCTGGTAGTCGGCTTGAGGCTCCACGCGGCGAAAATGTGCCGCCCGGACCGGGAAGTCCGACGCACGAATATCCGCCAGCCGCCCCCAATTCTCCATCAGATGTGCCGCCAGGGCCGGGCGGTGTAACGCGTGAGTATCCCCAGAAAACTGAAAAAGATGTGGAGGATGTGCTCCCTCGTCCTGAGCCTGACATCTATACGCCGACGGCCCCAGGCGTTTCCCCTGGTCCTGGGAACCCGCCCCCAGTTCCTGAAGAAGCTGACCCGGATACGCCTGAGCCAACTCAGAAACGGTTACGGCCTACAGAGCGTCCAGGGGGTAACAATATTCCTCAGGGCGGGACCAGTAGGTAACGCTCACAGGTCATCTCGATTGAGGAATGGTGTGCTATACCTGGGCAATGAATTGGACGTGCTGCAATCAGGTCGGTACGAACGTTGCAGCGCGTCCAATTTATTGAGCGTCCTCCCCTCTCACCCGCCGCGAATCCATTTCCGGCGAAGATGCAATAGCCCAATAGCCAGATTTCGCCTTGTTGCGCTCGTCGCCGGAGCATGGTTCCCGCAAGACAGGCGATAAATCGGACGCGCTGAAGCGGGTCGGTACGAACGTTGCAGCGCGTCCGATTCTTTGCTCCTTTTTTTCGTAGGGGAGAAGAGGATGGTATAGATAAGATAATGGTACTGGCAGCGATAGATATGTCAACAGTTTCTGTAAATGTGTGCAAGCTGAAACGTGATAGAGATCGAGTACAGTTCTAGCGCAAAAAAAACGGAAATAGGAGGTATAGGGCTGACATGTTCTATTCGGTAGTTTTTCCTGGTATACTACAGGCGGGAAGACCTGTAGAAGCAATTCTGTTAAACGCTCACCTAAGCGAGAAAGCAATTGTCGATATGACCGTGGAAAAACCGGTAGATCAGCAAGGAGTCAGTATAACGTCGGATGAAAGTGATCTGATCAGACTTTACGAGCAATATCGACGCCCTATTCACTCTTACACCTATCGTCTGCTCGGCAATATAGAGGATGCCGATGATGTGACGCAAGAAGTATTTGTGCGAGCCTGCTCCTCATGGGATAGTCTTTATGAGCGTGAGCGCCTCTCCGCGTGGCTCTATCGCATCGCAACGAATTTATGCGTCGATCAATTGCGGCGGCGCAAACGTATCTCCTGGTGGCCTTTATCTGCTCGTCCACGCGATCATGAACAGGGCGAGAATCCTGCCAATGAAGATATGTTAGATTTTCTCTCTGATAGTGGTGGCATTCCAGAGATCGCCGAGCGAGAACTGATCCGGCTGACGCTCGCGAATATGCCAGAAGAGTATGCTGTGGCCCTGATTTTGAACGCTGCTCAGGGGGTGCCATACCAGGAGGTAGCTGATATCGTTGGCATCACTCCTAACGCTGCTGCGACGCGTATATCACGGGCCAAGAAAATGTTCTCCGAGCAATACCTGCGCCTGAATACAGAGAGCGTTGGTAAA
Organism: Ktedonobacteraceae bacterium; assembly: GCA_035764225.1. Classification (GTDB taxonomy): domain Bacteria; phylum Chloroflexota; class Ktedonobacteria; order Ktedonobacterales; family Ktedonobacteraceae; genus DASRHT01. The sequence goes on along the minus strand of DASTZT010000656.1, from coordinate 4,619 downwards.
CAGGAGAGGCGCAGATGAGTTATAGCGATCTACCTCCTCTTCCACCGCCAGATGCTTCTGGCGCAGATGTATGTGCGATTATGCGCTTGTATATCGCGGTGGCGCAAGATATAACTGCCGACCAGTTACGGATTGTCTCGAAGCATATCCAGACTTGTCCGCTCTGCTCCAGAGAGCATGTACACATTGAGCGCGCGACCCAATTGCTCGCCAGCCTTGAGCCATCAACTCCCTCAGCCCGCGTCGATCAAGCAGTAATGGCGGCGATTGCTGCCCGTACGAGTCGTCAGGGAGAGCGTAAGGTTGCTTCGCTGTCACGACGGCCCGTGTCCCTCTCTGATCGTCAGACCCGCAAGGCTCCTTCGCGTATGCTTGGGACGCTGGCTGCCATAGCGGCTTTGCTGTTGATGGTGTTTGTTTCGGCTCACTTTCTCTCCGGCTTTTTTGTACCTGGTCCACAGGCGGCTTTTGCTCTGCCCACGAATCTGTCCTGGGGATCGTATGTGCTCTACCATACGCAGATAAAAAAGACCGCGCAAGGCGAGACGTATCAGGTCAGCACTTATCATCAGCTTGCCACATCCCATATGAACGTCGAAACAGTGGTCAATGGCAAAATCGATGTCATGATGGTGACGGATGGGGATAAGGCGCTGGGATTGGATATGATGCATCACGTCGCGCAATGGGACGCGCATAACTGGGGTGTGGATGAGACAATGTTTGATCTGACGCGCCTGCGCCATGATTTGCAGGCCGGACTTGCAACCTATCTAGGAACGGATCATTTCAACGGGCAGCAGGTATACCGTATTCGCTGGGACAAGGGCCTGGTATTGCTGCTCGATATGCAGTACCGTCCGGTGAATGTCTTGTCTGGAGTCAGCGGTCCTGGTACTGGCACCCCTGTTTATAACACCCTCCGCTTGTTGTTACCCACACAGGTGCCAGCATCCACATGGAGCATGACGATCCCTAAAGGCTTCAGGATGGGAACCTTACCAAAGGCTCCTTGAATTTAATGCTCAAGCAGCCAGGGTCGCCCATGAGATTGGTAGAGAACCTGGGCCGGTTGCTCCTCTTTTGGCTCCGGCAGCTCTCGTCTGAAGACATCGGGTTCGTGGGCGCTTTTTTCTGAGCGATACAACGCTTGAGCAATGGCTGGCGGCGTTTTGACCAGGCCGGGCGCGGTGTATACTCTTCTGGCAATGGCCTGGCACCTGGGGCAGGTCATCGTCGCGCCAGCTTCAGCAAGCGGACGCCAGCATTCAAAGGGACCACAGTGATCACAGCGAAACTCATATTGTGGCATGCCATACCTCCGTTTGAAGCACACAGAAATATCTTTCTCTCTTTATCTGATCGACTAGAAAAGTATAAGCTATTCAAGGAATATATGCAAGGAATATTTACTATTGCTAAGTTTAAAGTCCATATTTATACCTTGACAAGAATGATTTTGCAAGATACTATTCTATCGTGAAATTGAAATAACTGGAACGCGGCCTTACTGCATAGTTACCCATTCGATATACCGGACTGGGTACACCCTTAGCATCTGTACTCCTCTACCTAACAACTGCTCTTCGACCAGATAAGAGAAGGGAGATATCATCATGGCAACTGTGGCTGCGGGGCATGAGACTCTGTTTAAAGTAGATCTTTCCAAACCCTGGAGTCAGCAGCAGGTACTGGGGCATAATCGCTGGCACCCGGATATTCCGCCTGTTGCCTCGGTGAAGCCAGGGACGATTTTCCGCATGGAGTGCAAGGACTGGACAGACGGACAGATCAAAAATAACGATAGCGCGAACGATGTGCGTGACATTGATTTAACGATCCCACACGTACTGAGCGGTCCAATCGCTGTTGAAGGCGCGGAGCCAGGAGACGTGCTGGTTGTTGATATTCTCGACATGGGGCCATTCCCTGGACCCCATACCGAATGGGGGTTTACGGGCATTTTTGCCAAGACCAACGGCGGTGGCTTCCTGACAGATCGCTTCCCGAATGCCCACAAAGCCATCTGGGATCTGAAAGGAGTCTACGCAACATCACGCCATCTGCCCGATGTCAGATTTGTGGGCATTCAGCATCCTGGGTTGATCGGCTGTGCTCCTTCCCATGATCTGCTTGCCAAGTGGAATAAGCGTGAGGGAGATCTGATTGCCTCCGACCCCAATCGTGTTCCGCCATTGGCTTTGCCACCGATTGAACGTAACGCGGTCATGGGTTCGTTGAAAGGCGATGCTTATAAACGTGCTGCCCAGGAAGCTGCTCGCACGGTACCTCCACGCGAGCATGGCGGCAACTGTGATATCAAGAATCTGACACGCGGCTCTCGTGTCTATTTCCCTGTTTATGTCAAGGGTGCAAACCTGTCTATGGGTGACTTGCACTTCTCACAGGGAGATGGCGAAATTACCTTCTGTGGGGCTATCGAGATGGCTGGTTTTATCGATCTCCAGGTTGATCTCATCAAGGGTGGTGTCAACCGCTTTAAAATGACCAACCCCATCTTTAGAACCAGTCCCCTTGAGCCGCGCTATACCAACTTCCTGGTATTCGAAGGCATCTCGGTTGACGAAACGGGCAAGCAGCATTACATGGATGCTCACATTGCCTACAAGAATGCCTGTTTGAACGGTATTGAGTACCTGCAGACGTGTGGATACACGGCGGAACAGGCGTACATCATTCTTGGGGCGGCTCCGATAGAGGGAAGGGTCAGCGGCATTGTTGATATCCCGAACGCTTGTTGTACCATCTACCTGCCGACGGAGATCTTCCAGCGCGATGTGGAACCCATGAAGCACTCTGCTTCACGTCAGACTCAGGTCTCGACTGCGAGCTAATCAAAGAGGTCCAGGTGTGGCTAAAAACCACACCTGGAGCAGGAGAGAAAGATCTTAATCTGCTCAGGAGGTGAAGATGATGGCTCTTTCGACAACCCTGGAACGCCTCACCTCTCCCTGGGACCGTTTAGCGCAGGAAAACCCGCTTGTTGGCTTCCTGGATACGCTCTTACGCGGCACCGGGCAGGTGATGTTCCAAAACAATCCTTTGACCGGACTCTTATTTCTTATCGGCATCTTCGTCAATTCTGCCTTGCTCGGCCTTGCCGCGCTGATAGGCTTGATTGTCAGCACATTGACGGCTGTCATTCTGGGCGCTGATCGCACAGCCATACGGGCGGGGCTTTTCGGCTACAACGGTGTCCTTGCCGGGATCGGATTGGCCTTCTTTTTGCAATGGAATGGCGTGCTGGTGGTGTATATTGTGCTGGTGGCTATTTTGTCTTCGGTTGTCATGATGGCCCTGATTAACTTCCTGGGTGCTCGCGATATGCCCGCGCTTACCGCTCCTTTCGTTTTAAGCACCTGGCTGTTTCTCTTCGCCATCTTTCAGTTTGCCCATTTGCGCCCTTCGGAATTGATCTTGCCCACACCTCTCGATCCTAAAGCGTCCGTCGAGACGGCTCTCAGGCCGCTCTCAATTGGTTTCGCTGGCGCGGGTGTGACCGCCCTCAATCTGTTGCAGGCTTTTTTTCGCGGCATTGGTGAGGTCTTTTTTCAGGACAATTTGGCTACAGGGATCATTTTCCTGATTGGTATTCTCGTCAATTCGCGCATCTCGGCCCTTTTTGCTGCGTTGGGATCGCTGGTGGGGATGCTGAGCGCGCTCTTCCTCTTTGGCGGAAATGGCTTCTGGGTCTATCACGGGCTGTACGGCTTTAATGCTGTGCTAACCGCTATCGCGCTAGGTGGACTGTTCTATGTGTTTACCTGGGAATCAGCGATCTACGCTCTGATCGGCGCGTTAATCAGCACGGTGGTGATGGCTGCTATCAGCGTCTTGCTCTCACCTATCGGCATGCCCGCGATAACGGCTCCCTTTGTGCTGACGGCGTGGCTATTCATTGGCGCTAAGGCGGGCTTCCGCGTGCTGCATCCGGTCCCATTAGCCGGGGTGACGAACGCCGAGCGTATCCGGCAGGAATTCCTTGAAGAGCGACGCACCGCTACCAGTCCCAGACGTGCCCCTCAGCCGACATTGTGAAGATGGCGAGGCTCGACTAAGAGCCTCGCTTTTTTCCTCTCCCGAAAACCCAGAAAGATGCTCAAGCTGTCGTACCGACCTGATTGAATCGCGTCCAATTTATTGCCTGAACGGCCATCCTCGCTGCTCCCAATTGCTCTCTCCCCGTCAGAAAAGAAGTTCGAACATGCGCCCCGGTCGTGTAGGGTGGATGGTCGGACCCCGTTTCTGTCTCTCCTATTGGCAAGATGAGAGTGATTGAGGTCACTTGAGAGCAGAGGCGAGGTCCAAGCGATAAATCGGACGCGCTCAAGCTAGTCGGTACGAGGGAGGATGGCTCACTGTTTGATTAATGAGTCAGGAGGATTGCCGTGCAATGGAAGAGGTGGCACTTTGACTCCGCTCCTGCTCAGGGGATACAATACAGGAAAACAGTCTCATGTTCGGGTCCACAGCGTTGTGGATATGTAAAGGAGAAGACGCGCATGGCAGAGCGTATCCCTGTCCTTGTCGGAGCGGCACGAACGCCGACGGGACGTTTTCTTGGCAACCTTGCCAGTTTTAGCGCGCCCCAACTGGGT
>DASTZT010000655.1:0-4246 GCA_035764225.1 Ktedonobacteraceae bacterium | reverse complement strand
CCCACCTGGGTTGAAATCGACCTGAGCGCCATCGCCAATAATACACGGAAGCTTAAAGCCCTGGTTGGTCCTCAGGTTCAGGTGCTTGTTAGCCTGAAAGCTGATGCCTATGGTCATGGAGCTTTGAAAGTTGCGCGTACTGTACTGCATAACGGCGCAAGCATGCTAGGCGTGGCAACGGTGAGCGAGGCAACCCCATTGCGCGAGGCTGGGATAGCGGCCTCGATCCTCGTTTTTGGCTACATTCCGCTCTGGCAGATGCGCGAGGCGGTACGCCTGGGAGTTACCGTTACCCTCTACTCGCTTGAAGCTGCTCAGAGCCTCTCACGAGCTGCTCTTGCTCTGGGCAAAACTGTGCGAGTCCATGTGAAGGTTGATAGTGGTATGGGACGGCTGGGCATACGTGCTGAGCAAATCGACGAGGTGGTCAGGTTGGTTCAGGCCATTGTAACGCTGCCAGGACTGGAATACGAGGGCATTTATACTCATTTTGCCACGGCAGATGCTAACAACCAGGAGCACGCTCGCAGGCAACTTGATCGTTTCCGGCAGGTATTACAGGCGCTGGAAAAACAGCGGCTCAGGCCACCCATTATTCATGCAGCTAACAGTGCCGCTACAATTAGCCTGCCAGAAGCGCATTTCTCTATGATACGACCAGGCATTGCCATTTACGGGCTGGACCCTTCAGCCGAGGTACGTTTGCCGGAGGGATTCCGCGCTGCGCTCTCCTTTAAAACGCAGGTGGCCCAGGTGAAAATGGTCCCGGCAGACGAGTGTATCAGTTATGGCTGCACCTATATCACCACTCGGCCCACGCTGATAGCCATCTTGCCCGTAGGGTATGCCGATGGGTTCCGTCGCGCCCCCCAAAACTGGGGCACAGTGCTTATTCATGGTCAGGAAGCTCCCATCCTGGGCCGTGTCTGCATGGATCAGTGCATCGTGGATGTCACCCACATTCCACACACACGCATGGGAGACGAAGTGGTACTAATCGGACGCCAGGGCGCACTGAGCCTGACAGCCGAAGCGGTGGCAGCTCGCCTGGGCACCATCAATTATGAAGTGGTTGCGGAAATACTTGCCCGCGTACCACGCGTGGATTAAATTTCGTATGGTACAATTGAAGGATGAGGCTATTGTTTTACATTCGCAAAGTACGGCTCATGAATAAATACCCACACCTACATTTTTATACGTTTTCCCTGTCCCTTTTGCTGCTTGTCTTCATCAGCTCAGCCTGCACTTCAAGCACAACAGTAACGCCATCTAGAGCAACATTGACGCCAGCGCCAACGCAGCCTGTCACAGGGTCACAATTACTCTCCGGTCCAGTGATCTACGTTGCTCTAGGAGCTTCTGACGCCGTCGGCATAGGGAGCGCCCAGCCAGGATCGCAGGGATACGTCCCCTTGATAGCACAACGCCTCCCCAAAGGCTCACATGTTGTCAACCTGGGGATTAGCGGCATTCGCCTGCATCAGGCCCTGACCTCAGAATTGCCGCTGGTCTTCTCAACCTCACCTAATCTGGTCACTATCTGGCTGGTTGCCAATGATTTTGTCGCTGGCATACCTTATACCAGTTATATGCAAGATCTCGACTCTCTGCTCAAACAGCTACGAGCCGGGACGCACGCGCGTATTATTATGGCCAATTTGCCCGATCTCACGCGCCTGCCCGCCTTCTCCAATCTCACAAGCTCACAAAAAAGCAAAATGCTGGCTGAGATCCAGCGGTGGAACACGCGTATTGCACAGCTTGCGGCCCATTATGCGATCACGCTGGTAGATCTCTTCAGTCAGCAGAGCCAGCTTACAGCGCATCCTGAATATATTAGTATCGATGGCTTCCATCCCAGCCCTTCAGGATATGTGCAGCTTGCGAACGACTTCTGGCTTGCTATTACAGACGGCCAACGGACGCGCTAAAGCGAGTGCCTACGAAGCTCAGGCCACCTGCAAGGAAGGGCTTGCTATTACAGGGTAGTAGCAGCAACAAAGGACAGCGCATTGCTATGGTTGCGTTTTTGAATCTTGCGATTGCTTGATTTCGGTTTCGCCTTCTATCGTAAAGACGATGCGCTCGCAGACATTGGTACAATGATCGGCCATGCGCTCCAGTTTATGAGCGATCCAGAGCAGGTAGGTCGCGCGCTGCAAAACGAGTGCGTCATTTTGGAGAGCGGGAATCGCATGTGCGCCTTCCATCATCGCCATCAAATCGTGACGAACCAGATGGTAGCGCACATCAACAACATCATCCTCCTCCCAGATGTAGCGGGCGGCATCGGCATCCCGATTCTCGAATGCTTTCATGGTGCCTTGCAAGACACGTCGAGCCTCTTTCCCCAGCTCAAGGATGCCCTGCATCGCCGATGTCTCAGAAACGTGAACTTTTTTGCCGTCGCCGGGAGTGCCCTCAACCTCTAATGAGGGAATAGTACTACCACGCAAAGGAGCCATGCGCAAAATGATCTGCGCGATGCCAGCAGAGCCATCGCCTGTGCGCTCAAGATCGCCAGCTATCGACAAGGCTGAAGTGAGATAACGCAAATCGCGCCCGCCGAGTGGCTGTTGCAAGGTCAGCAACCGAATGGTATGCTCTTCAACGGCAGCACGTAAGCTATCAATAATCGAATCGGCTTCAATGACCATGCCCGCTTTCGCCAGATCCTCAGCTTCCAGCGCCTCAAGCACCTTTTCCAGCGCATCATCAACGAGTGAGCCCAGGCGCACGATCTGATTATCCAACTCTCGCAGTTCTCTATCTAACACAGTCCTTGCCATGCAACATCTCCTTATATTTCGTAATTGCCCCATCAGCCAGGGATGTAAATCCCCCTTCACACCAGCCTGGGCCTCAGTCCCTCGCCTGATATACTAATCATAGTGTAACACATTTTTCATAGAAGGGATAGAGCATAATCTGAAAAATCGTTCTATTCTTTAGGGATAGGCTTTCTAAAAATAAGGTGCCTGGCAAACTGTTGCAGCCAGTAAACAAAGCGATCAAAATGTTGTATGATCTTCTCTAGGATAGAAAGGAATAAGCAATATGGCGACAAAACGACTGCTGGGCGTCTTTGCCCATCCCGACGACGAAGGGTTAATCGGCGGCGCACTTCTACATTATCAAATGCTCGGTGTTGAAACGGGTCTGATCTGTGCAACCAGAGGGGAGGTTGGCGAGATTTCCGATCCCGTTCTCGCCACGCCCGACAATCTGGGAGAGGTGCGCGAGCAAGAAATGCGAGAAGCTGTAGCGGCACTCAACGTCCACAATCTCTGGTTTCTAGGCTATCGCGACTCTGGCATGGCAGGAACGCCCGAAAACCAGGACTCGCGCTCGCTTGTCCAGGCTAGCGCAGCCGAGGTTATCGGCAAGCTGGTCGCCATTATTCGCCAGTTCCGCCCCCAGGTGATGATCACATTTGACGAGACGGGCGGCTATGGACACCCCGATCACATCACCATCTACAAATACACTACCGGCGCATTCCACGCTGCTGCCGATGCGGCTCAATATCCCGAACTCGGCCCGGCTCATGCCGTCTCCAAGCTTTATTACAGCTCGTTTGCGCGTCGGCACATTATGATGATGGCGGACTGGATGCAAGCTCAGAATTATGAGGGCGTCTTCAAAGATCTTGATATCAATCAGATGGGCCTCTCCGACGACCAGATCAGCGTCCTGCTCGATGTCGAGCCGTGGCACGAGACCAAAGCCAGATCATGGGCCAAACATCGCACCCAGATGAATCCCAATACGCCGCTTGCCCGCCTGCCAGAAGAGCTACAGCGCAAGTGGCGCAGCACCGAATGCTACCAGCTCGCAGCATCTCGCGTGGGACCAGATATCGTTGGGGAAAACGATCTGTTCGCGCACGTCCCTTAGTTGGTGACATATTGCGGCTGCTCACTATAGACCATAGAGTATAATAACAGCTAAATAAATCGGACGTGGAGAGGGAATGAATAAGATGAAAGATTACCACATCAACATTTTCTATAGTGACGAGGATGAAGGGTATATTGCCGATATTCCCGATCTAAAGTTTTGTTCTGCTTTTGGCGAGACTCCTGAAGAAGCTTTAAAAGAAGTGCTCATTGCCAAAGCAGCATGGCTTGAGGCCGCCCTTGCCGAAGGCAAGCCAATCCCACAGCCAAAGTATAAACCAGCCATCTATCAGGTCGCCTCATAAAGACAGGCGCTTCTTAATGGATAATAAAGAAGCGCCGCT
>DASTZT010000654.1:0-5529 GCA_035764225.1 Ktedonobacteraceae bacterium | reverse complement strand
ATTGCTCGGCGACGGTACACAGATAGAGTGGCGGAGCATTGGGCGCGAGAATTTACTTTGTATTTAGCTGTTTCATCAGGCGTGATTTGCGACGAGCCGCATTTCTCTTATGGATGACGCCCTTTTTGGCGGCGCGATCTAGCTCACTGACGGCAGATTTGACAGCGGCTGTGGCATCTTCCGCCTTGATGCTGGTGCTGGCGATTGCCACACGAGCTTTCGTAACTTCTGTTTTTACAAGCGACTTGATGCTGCGGTTATGTGCGCGGCGCTTCTGCTCCTGGCGCATGCGCTTCTCTGCAGCGGCATTATTGGGCATGTGAGTGTCAATCCTCCCCGAAACATCTGCCCCTTCACTACGGGCCTATTGATAAAAATGCCGACAAATATGTCGGACTAAGTGCGGTGCCCGTTGATTATAGCAGAAGTGTCTCAAATCTGTCAAACAAAAAAAGACTTTGGTAGGGGCAGGTCTTGCACCTGCCCAGGCTAGGTCAAACAAACCCCAGATGTCCTGTAGGGGCAGGTCTTGCACCTGCCCACTACCTTGTTTCCTGCGTTAGTAAATGATGACAGCCGTTCCGTATGCTGTATTGTGATAGAGCCAGCCAGCCAGATCTTCCTGCACATTGATGCAGCCGTGGCTGCCATTGTATGAGAACTGAACATCGCCACTGCTATCGGCGTGCGGGAAATTGGTACCAGGACCGTAGTTTGCCCTCCACCAGCTATCATGGAAGAAGTAGCCGCCATCGTGATATTCCATCGCGAAGTTGATCTTGGTGTCAGGGTACCAGAAGGCCGAACCCTTTGGCTCGCTGGACTTAAAGGTCGTTGGCGACTCGCGGAAGAAGATATGCCAGTAGCCCGGCAGGGATGGCTTATCATACTGCCCGGAAGTGATATAGAAAGCTTTAACGAGCTGACCGTTCTGATAGAGCCGCAGCGTTTGCCCGATCAGCGAGACCACAATTACCTGGCCAGAGGTCAGGTTGTAGTTTCGCATCAGTTGCAGATCGGCGGCGTGAGGCTGGTTATAGGGGGTATTGTCCGCGTAGTCGGCCTCCATCGCTTTCAAGTGCCGCATATCCGTATTGATCAGATCGATAGCTGCCGTATAGTCGTCCGGCGTTTGTGAAGTTTCTACGGCATAATCAGCGTCGGAGCCGATGCCCTGCTGATCGTACTCGTAATCTAGCCGGTAGGAGCTGCCGTTATAGGCGTCGTGATAGATATGTGTGCTGCCCCAGTTGGCAACTTCCTGGTGAAATTGCTTCAAAAGGAAATTGGTTTGACCTTTAAGGAGCGGGAATTGCACAGAGGCAAGGTCTTTATCAATTTGCGCCGAAACCTTCAGGAAATCGCTCAACGTTTTCGCATCGTCAAGGGAGGACTGGTCCGCATTCAGGCTTTTCTGATAAGCGGTGGTATCCATCCCATACTGGCTCATCTGCTGGATATAGGTCGTAAGCTCTTTGATTTTGGCAGCGCCCACGTAGGGAATGGCCTGAGTGGAGAGCGTGACTGTTTCCTGCAATTGCGTATTGATTTGATCGGTGATCTGCGTAAAATCGGCTGGCTTACTTGCCAGATGGAAGAGACCCAGGTCGTATTGCTCCTGCTGTTCAAGCGCGGTTGTGTCCAGATGAGAGGCTTTGAGCTGTTTGATCACTTGCTGCAATGAGTCTAATTTGTCATGCGCTGGACCCATCAAGCGTAGCGCCTCGATAGAGATTTTAGCGTTATCGCTGATCTGGATGTAATGCTTAGGGTCTTGGGCCTGGGTCATCAGGCTCTGGTACTGGGCGAGCTGGTCAGCAAAGATTTTGGTTTCGTTAAATCCCTGAGCCTGTCTTTGGGCCAGGAGGTCGCCCAATGTTTGCAGATCGACGGTGGCCTGGTAGTCGGATTGCTGAGTGGTCTGTGCTTCCAGTCCACGCACCTGCGTGGTCAGCATCGCGTAGCGTTGCGCCAGATTCGTATAATATTCGGTTGCGGGCTGATTTGAAAAAATAGTAATAGGCGCATTGGTCTGGCTTAATGCTGTTGCCTGGCTCAGAATGGGTTGCAAGGTGGAACTGGGAACGCCGATAGCTCTGGCCTGCGTCATGGCTTGATCCAGCGCAGCTTTATTCTGTTGCGCTTTTTGTTGCGATAGCTGCGTTTGTGGGTCGCTGCCACATGCGCTGAGAAGCAGTAGTAGCAACAGCGCAATGCTGATGGTCAGCACACCTTTCCCGGTGCGCTGCCTGGAAGTGGTAGAATGTGCCATTATCCGAGCTGCCTCCTGATGTGATGTATAAGTCCAGAATAGCCAATAAAAATAGTATTTAGTATTCTTATATGTATAGAGAGATAACTCTTCTTTACTTTAAAGCGGTCTATCGTTGTAATAGTAACATAATAGGATCGCCTGGAACAAAGATGGATAAAAATGAGTATGTCGTCTGAATTACCCGCATTTCCAGCAAATCTGCTGCTGTAGGGGCTGGTCTGCTGTATTGTGTGCGCCCCTACAGAAAATTGCCTCTGAACTTATGCCAGCGCCTGCTCCAGGTCCGCAATCAAATCTTCCACGTCTTCTATGCCGACGGAGAGACGCAGGAGCGTATCCGTTAAACCTCGCGCCTCGCGGATCTCTCTGGGAATGGAACCGTGAGTCATACTGACGGGATGGCAGACGAGCGACTCGACTCCTCCCAGGCTCTCGGCAAAGGCAAACACGTTGAGACGGCGTACTACTTGATCTACATCAGCAGCGACGCCTTTGAACTGGAATGAAACCATGCCGCCGAAGCCGCTCATCTGGCGTTTTGCTAGCGCATAATCAGGATGCGACGGTAGACCGGGATAGTAGACCTTCTCGACGCGTGGATGTTCCGCGAGGAAGTTGGCAATGGCCTGGGCATTCTCTGCATGCTGGCGCATACGTACCGCCAGGGTTTTGATACCGCGCAGCGTGAGCCAGGCATCAAAGGGGCCGGGGACGCCGCCTGCCGCATTCTGGAAGAACTTGAGGGACTCATACACTTCCGGGTTGTTCATTACCAGCACGCCGCCGATGACATCGCTGTGACCGTTGATGTACTTGGTCGTGCTATGTACCACGATATCGGCTCCCAGATCTAACGGCTGCTGGAAATACGGGCTGGCAAAGGTGTTATCGACGACGAGCAGCAGATTGTGCTGATGAGCGATCTCGGCAACGGCTTTAATATCGATCAAGCGGAGCAGGGGGTTGGTGGGGGTCTCCAGCCAGATTAATTTGCTATTGGGGCGAATCGCCTTTGCATAATCAGCGACGTTGCTAGCGGTGACATAGGATGTTTCGACGTTGTAGCGCCGCATCACCTTCTCAAAAATACGATAACTGCCACCATAAAGATCGTCGCAAGCAATCATATGGTCGCCTGTGCTTAACAGGCTGAGCACGGCGTTCTCTGCTGCCATGCCCGAAGCAAAGGCCAGCCCGTATTTGCCGTTTTCAAGCGCCGCGATACATGCCTCCAACGCGTTGCGCGTGGGATTGCCGGTGCGTGCATATTCAAAGCCTTTATGGTCGCCTATGCCCGCCTGGGCGAACGTTGATGTTTGAAAAATGGGCGTCATGATTGCGCCTGTCGAGGGATCTGGCTCCTGACCTGCATGAATAGCCCTGGTTGAAAACTTCATCAATATCTCCTTATATGACCCCATAAAATGGAGTTTTATTATGTCAATAGTATGCGCACAATGAGTAAAACCTCACAAAAAACTTGTTAACTGATGCATAGTAAGGCTCTGACTGCTATCGCTAGAATACTACAGCGAGATGTTGCTGGCAACAACTCTCACATTCGTTATCGCTCGAAGACCGAGCAGGCAATCATTTTGTTTTTTAAGACCATTATAGTAAGAGCATGATAGATGGTTAGGAGTACCATAATGTTCAAACGCCCTGCTGCAATTATCACGGTTATCTGTCTTGCCTTGTTGGCGCTGGTGGGCTGCGGGAATGCCGATAGCGCGGGCTTGACAGGCAATCTCGGCACCGCAAAGCCGACCGTTGCGCCAGTAACCCCCACTGTTCAGCCCACCGCCTCGCCATCGAACAATCCGGCGCAGTCAGCATTCGAGGTGACGAGTATTGATATGGCGGTCAGCCCTGCCTCGATTGCCGGTATGGCCTGCGGAACCAGCATCAATGTGGTCTACACGGCCACTTTTCACGCGCCAGCGAACAATCCTGGCGGCACTGTGCAGTTTGTCTATACCACCAATAACGGACGTTCCACACCGCAGGCAAGCGTCGCTTTTGCGCCTGGTGAGACGGTGAAGACCTATGCTTTTAACTGGTCAGGAACGCTCTCGCCCGACAATGTCAACCCTGGGCAGGGCGGGGTAGTTACCAGTTCCCCGAATCCTGTGACCTCGCCTACGGTGAAGCCAAGCGGCACCTGCGCCCTCTCGGCAGCATTCAAGGTAACAGGCGTTGATCTCAGCGTCAGCCCATCGTCAATTGCGGGGAGAGCCTGTAACACTTCCATTACCCTGACCTATACTGTCACCTTCCATATTGCTGCTAACAGCCCTGGCGGCATGATCCAGTTTGCTTATACAACCAATAATGGGCGTTCTCAGACCAACGCCAGCGCAGTTGTTGATCCTGCGGCGACGACAAAGACGTTTACGTTCACTACGTCAGGAACGCTCTATCCCGATCATACCTTCCCTGGCGTTGCTATCGTGATGGTGACAAGCCCCAATAATCTCCTTTCTAGCGGCGCTTTCCCCAGTGGGGCATGTAGTTAAATCAAGCTTGCCGCTCGTCAGTTGACATGAGTTATCCCGACTTTTTGATCGGCCTGAGAGGCGGGGTTGCAAGGGGCGGCTCGCCCCTTGTCGGGGTGCAGGGGTACGTCGCGATCTAGCGAATTGTCTCCTGCTTCTCTTCTGTTCCCTCGCACCGCCGCAGGCGGCGCTAAAAAAAGGAAAAAGGGTTTTTCGGGGGTCACCCCCGCGCCCCGGCAGGGGAGAACCCCTGCACCCCCGAAAATTCGATACGGCACATTACCTTCTCCAGATTAGAAACCCTTTGCCTCATCAGAACGTTTTAATGTATGCATAGCAGAAGATGTGTTATCAATTGGAGTGCAAGAAGCAAGGATCAATCGTCATGAGTACGCCACAAATGTCGCCCGAAGACCTGCCGAATCATCTTATCTCGGCAAGGAAGCAGCCTGTGATAGGGGTATTACTGATCCACGGATTAAATGGCAGTAGGCACGATATGGAAGAGATGGCGGAGCTTCTCAGCTCACATGGCATCATTGCGGAGAATATTTTGCTGCCCGGTCATGGTACGCATGTGCGTGATATGCTCCCTCTAGGTTGGCTGGAGTGGTCCATTGCGGTTCGCAATGAGCTGCATGCTTTGCGCAAGCGGTGCGATCTGGTGTTTTTGGTAGGCCATTCGCTGGGGGGCGCTCTTTGCCTGCATACTGCCGCGCATGAAAAGGTGGATGGAATTATTACGATGTGCGCACCCTT
>DASTZT010000653.1:0-7426 GCA_035764225.1 Ktedonobacteraceae bacterium | reverse complement strand
AGCGATCCGCCAATTGAGCGGCCCATGTCTGAAATTCTTGTCGGGTCCACTCGAAGCGATGATCCTTATGGCGAAATTTGCCCGCCGCCAGGGTCGCAAATTTGACATTATATTCTGCGTTGGGTGTCGTCACGACAACCGTCTCAGGCCTGGCAAATTCAAAAAGGATGCGTTCAAAAGCGGCAAGGCGAGGCGGATCAAGATGCTCAATCACTTCAACCACTGCTGCCGCATCATATCCTTCCAGGCGCTTATCGCGATAGGTCAACGCTCCATGCATCAAGCTCACACGTTCTCGCTGCATCGTCGGCAAACGCTCCAGGCGTAAGCGATCACGGGCCAATTCGAGAGCACGATACGAAACATCTAACCCCAGAATGCGCGTAAAGCTCTTATCCTGTAGCAATAGCTTGATTAATTTCCCTTCTCCACACCCAAGATCAAGCACGCGTTTCGCTCCACTATCACGCAAGGCAGTGACGACAGCGATCAGCCGCTGTTCATGCAAGCCGATACGGCGCTCTGTTACCTCTTCTTTGCCATCGGCCTCCCCTGCTTCACCCACCTCACCCGCCTCGTCATCTGACTCTTCCACAATCAGGCGAGAGAGCGCGTCACGGACGAGATTATGGCGATGCTTCAAATAGCGCTGAGTAATTTGTTCGCGCTCAGGATGCTTCTCCAGCCAGCCCTGCCCACGTTTCAACAGCTTCTCGACCTCGGCATCGCCAATCCAATAATGCTTATTGTTATCGAGCACAGGGATCAGCACATAGATATGGGTCAACAATTCACTCAAGCGGCAGGTTCCCTCAAGGGTGACAGTAAAATAGGAACTGCTCCCCCATTCGGGATACTGCTCATCCAACGGAGGCGCATCGACGGTCACCGTATACCCTAGCGGTTCAAATAGCCGCCTCAACCAGACTTCTCCGCCACGACTGGGGACGGCTGCGAGCGTGGCCTGAAGCGGTAAGGGCATCGTAGCCAGTTCGGGACGCTGGGAACAACGACCATTCAAGGCGGTGCCAAAGACCTCGGCAATCGCGACGCTGAGGAACGAGGAGGCAACGTAGGGACGGTCGCTGACGTACTGGTCCAGCGCCACCGCTTTTTCACGGCCACGTACAAGATGCACAGTATCGATATCTAAGAGCAGAGCAGCCGTACAGCGTTCGTTGCTCGCCTCTGGATAAAAGACATGCGCACACCCAAAAGAGAGAGAGAAAGACTGGAGGTGCGCGGGATTTTTATGCAGCAGGTATCCCAGATCTGTTGCCGGTTGCAGGGTCGTAGTAATTGTCAGTAACATAGCTTTCCTTGCTCAATACTTTATCACGTATACTTACGAGTGTATATACAGTTCTTTGATATAGAGCACAGTTTATCATACGAACGGCGAACACAGAAGAGAAACATTCTTGCCAAAGCCCGTTTAATCCATCTTTAATATTTTTAGCTATCTTCCCTTAATATTACACATAGTCATAAAAATCCTGAAAATCTCTCGATACCTTGACAATACAATGTTTTTAGCTTATATTTATACTTGTAGCGTCTCTTATTTTGATCGTGGTGCCAACCATGCCTGGAAGATTTTTATGTCCTGGTCACGATCATTCAGACGCATCGCTTGCAGGTGCCATGCAACTTCTTTTTGCGGTATGAGACAGCACATCGTCGTGCCTTCCTTCCTATTTCTCAAAGCAGAGCCGCACAAAGACCGTGCCCCGCAAAATGTGAGGGAACCTTCGGCCAGTGGCCGAGGAACTAGCAGAAAGGAACCCCCCATGACGGAAGAAACCCGGAAATCACACCAACCAGAGCCGCTTCCTGGCGCAGCAGAGCAACCCGCTGAGAACGATGCCAACAGCTTTCCCCGCCGCAGTCTATTGAAGGGTGCAACCGTTGCAGCCGCAACACTGGGCGCACTCGGCGGCATAGCATTACCAGCAGGCGCAGCTTCTGCCGCAACGAGCACAGCGATGACGCCACTGGCAAAAAGGTCGGCCAGTGGGAAAAAGCCTGACTCGTTCAAGTTTAGCCTGGAAAAATCTGCACCGGATGTATTTGTTGGCGGGACGAACAGAACTGCGGTGGCAGGTGATATTGAGGAATTGAGCGGCATGTCGCTCTTTTCACTGCGTATCAATCCTGGTGCGATGCGTGAACTCCACTGGCATATCAACGCCAATGAGTTAAATTACTGTCTAAGCGGGCAGGGCGAGATCGGCATTTTCCTCTCTGGGACAAGTAACACTGTCTTTCCCATTAGCCCTGGCTCCGTCTCTTTCGTGCCTATGGGGGCCATCCATTATATCCGTAATACCGGCCCGGACACCCTGCATATGATCGTCACGTTTAACCACGAAAGCCCCGAACATATTGATCTCTCTAATTCCCTTAACGTTATCCCTCGCAGCATCCTGGCCCAGACGTACTCGATCCCAACTGCCAGCTTCCCAGCTCTGCCACAACAGGGCGATCAGTTCCTGGTTAATACCGGCGCGATCCCGACTGCAACCCCCTCCTCTTCCTCAGGACCATTCACAGCCAGCTTCAACGATATCCCGGCCAAACCCTTTGGTGGTGGAACCGTTGCCGCGCTCACTCCTCAGTTTATCCCATCCCTGGACGGTATTACCCTGTTCATTGTGAATGAGCAACCGGGCGGCCTGCGTGAGCCACACTGGCATCCGAATGCCGCCGAAATCAATTATTGTGTGCAAGGTCAGGGTCAGTTTGAGATCATTACCCCGGACAATACACACGAAATCTTCGGTATTCAGCCAGGTGACGTAGTCTTTGCGCCGCAGAACTATCTCCACCATGTCGGCAGCACTACCAACGAGCCGCTCACCCTGCTCATCTTCTTCTCTAATAGCGTTGTGGGGCATGTCGATCTTTCGCAGATGACAACGTTCTTTGAGCGCGGCCTGTTCTCTGCCAGTTTCGGCTTAGACCCGCACGCTTTCGACAACATCCCCAATCTGGGCGATGTGACTGTTGCTCCCAAAAATCCCAACCCGTAACTTTACCGCTATTGTGACGACGTTGAGCAAAAAAGAAGTGTCCTTTCGCTGCTTGAAAGGACACTTCTTTACTTTTCAGGAGCAGGAGCCATATCAGCGGCATTTCTTTCCCTGCACCCAGGTCTGCGTAATTACCTCAGACGAGGCTCCGAAGAAGAGCACATCCAGTAAGTCGTCCTCGCTCCAACCCGCCATTGTCGGATGTTCCAGATCGATGGCGACAAAATCAGCCAGCATGCCAGGAGCAATCATGCCCGTTTCTACGCTCAAAGCTGCTGCCCCACGAGCAGTCCCGTAATCGAGTAAGCGCGGCCCCGGCGACGAACGTTCGTCGGCAATAAGCACGCGCCGACGCTGATAACGCATCCGAGCGGAATACTCAGCCCAGCGCAACTCTTCAATGGGATCGAGCCGTGTATTGCTATCGGAGCCAATGGCTATAGGAATATGGAACGCAACCAACTCAGCGTAGGGTGCGATGCCATCGCCCAGATCGCCCTCGGTTGTGGGACAGACGCAAACGGTGCAACCATAACGAGCCAGCAGAGATATTTCCGCCTGGCTGGCATGAGTGGCATGGACGACGGTTGTTAATGGGCTTAACGCGCCAAAACGTTCCAGCAGTTCTATCGGAGGGCAACGATAGGCGGCCTGGCACTGCTCAATTTCCGCTCTTTGCTCATCGGCATGGACGTGCAAGGGAAGGTGATGGGCATGACAGTAACCGGCAATGGCATGGAACCACGACTCTGGGACGGCGCGTACCGAGTGAGGAGCGATACCAACAGGAATGCCCGCAACACGTAATGCATCGATGCGTGCCAGCAGGGCATCAACGGAAGCATCGCAGAAACGCCGCTGTCCCTCCTCCGGCGGCTGATTAAAACCGCTCTGGGCGTAGGCCGTCATCAGTAGCACGACACGGATGCCCGCATCGCGCCCGGCATAGACGATAGCCTCGGCCATCGCATTGGCATTGGCGTACGGCTGTCCATCCGGCTGATGATGCAGATAGTGAAACTCTCCCACCGTAGTGTAGCCAGCTGCGACCATCTCACGGTAGGTATAGAGCGCCACATCATACAAACGATCTGGGTCCAGTTGCTGAGCGGCCTCATACATGGCAGTGCGCCATGTCCAGAAAGTATCTTGCTCGGAGAGCGGGCGATGGGTATGTCCTCGCAACAGACGCTGAAATACATGACTATGAGCATTGACAAAGCCGGGGAGAAGCGCCATGCCGGGAAGAGTTTCCACAACAACGCCGCCTGCATCTCTCTGAGAGAGAGAGACGATCCGCCCCTCGTTTGAGATCGAAACAACCATATTAGCCTGTAACCCTTGAGGGGTATAAACATAATCTGGCGCAAGATGCAGCATATGTGATCCTCGTTCTATGGTGGATCAGTGTGATAGAACTCTGACGTATGTAGTCCAGGTTAGTACTAATGGGCATTTTTGTTGATATCTACACAACCAGGCATTATCATCATGGTGGACAATTCCTGGGGAAGGGATTTCCAGGTGTAGCCATCGCTTGATACTGTTCCGCAGTATAACATGGTAAATGTCTGGACACAAGTTCCAGCAATAACCAGAAGCAGTGAGCGGGCGTTCTTTCAGGTAGTATGGCACTACAGCAATATCACAGCAGGTATGTCCGAATACGCCAAAAAGCGCAGCAATAGCTCCTCAATTTCTCAAAAGTACTTGCTCTAAAAGGTATAATAAAGAGCATAGGTTGAGAACAATAAAACTACTCTTGCATAACTGACAAAATATGATATGCTGAACATAACTCATCTACTAGTCAAGTAGTAACATGCTCATAAAATTGGTGCGAGGAGAATCTCGTCAAGAGGCGGAGTAATGATTACATGTCACAGCGACGAGGAACAACAACAGATCGCCTGAGTAATGTTATCCAGGTTATCCAGCTTGGACGGAAAACAGGATTTTTAACCGTTGAGCGTGGCGAAGGCTCAGGCCGAGAAGAAGGCGAGCTTACATTTGTGCATGGACAAATAACTTATGCCCGCGGAGGCCAGTTTGTCGGGCAACGGGCTTTAGAATGGTTGAATAGCTGGGGCGCATGTCGTTTCACCTTTGTATCATCTGTACCAGGGAGATCGACACAGCCTCTCCATGAAACGCCGCGCGCGCTACCAACTCAGCCATTTAAGGATACCGGGGCACATCCCCAGCTTCCACGCATGTTTGATACTCCCCACCCTCCCACTCCACCATATAATACGAACAATAGAGAATGGAATGAGCCACCATCTGGCGGCTTTGGTGTTAGAACCTCCCCTCTTAATCTTAGCTATCCACGACGCATATGGCAGGATGATGAGTCATTGCGTTTACTGGATCAGGCCGGGCTTTCTCGCCTACATCGACATTTGTTTCTTTTAATCGACGGTCGTCGATCTACCATAGAACTGATACGTCTGATGGCCCGCCCACAGGAAGAAGTCAAGAGATTGCTCTACGACCTGGAGCGTATAGGAATTATTCAACAGTGACAGCATACACAAAAGGATGGTTAGCATCATGTCTCAACAAGAGTTCGAGCTACGGCGTCGTCGCCGTTTCTCGTTATCGGTACGCGTCTCTATTGGGCTCGTACTGGCAGCGATTCTCCCGCTCGGTATAACACTGCTTTTTAGTGAAATGCAGACTCGCCCGGCATTGACTAACCAGGCCAACACAGCCATGGAGAGCGATGCGAAAACGCGTGTACAATTGATCGATACGTACATCCGCGAGCGAACCCTTGACGCACTTACACTGAGTCAGGTGCCAACGGTGGCAACCTTCCTGGCAGCTCCATATGAGCCGAAGTCTCTCGTTTATCAAGACCTTGCCACGCACGCATTATACGCACTGGGCGCAGGGATGTTCCGCGATAAGAACTATACTTCGTGGCAGCTTTTCAATGCGCAAGGACAGCCGCAGTTATTCTATCCGCTTTCTAATCCGCCTAAACCACATGGACAATTCATGGTCTTACCGCAGTATCTCCAGGAGGTAAGTGCAGGTAAATTATTTGTCTCGGCGGTCTACTATGCGCCAGGAACGCAGACAGCCTCGGTTGATATTTACGCTCCCATCATTGTGCCGCAACCTCACCAGTATTTAGGCTTTATGCGAGCCACGCTTAACATGACCTATATCTGGAATATCGTCAAGAGCGATCAGGGGAGCAACGGAGACGGCAGCTACGCCTTCATTCTCGACGAAAACGGAGTACGCATCGCCGATACCGATCCCGCTCGACTTTTCAAAAGCGTCGCGCCCATTCCCGGCAACGTACAGCTCGTTATTAGCCAGGAGTCACGTTACGGCACCATCGACCCGGTTCCGACGCTCAACGACAGCGCATTTGCCAGCGCACTACATACGACCACACCTATGACCACCTTCCAGGCTCAACCGGCTGGGCAAAACGAGCCCTATCAAGTGGTACAGCAGGCCACAACAACCGTTCCCTGGAAATACTATGTCCTTAGCCCGGTCAATACCGTAACCGCAGTCGCTAACCAGCAACTCCTGCTCACGGGTATTGTTGCTCTCACTATGACTATTCTAGCTGCCTTCGTCGGGTTGATTTTCGGACGCCGCATTAGTCAGCCAATCCTCAACTCCGTCGAATACTTACGCAGCAATAGCCGGGCGCTGACCGCTCTGGCAACAAGTCAGCAAGACGCAGCCTCAGAGCAGATGTGGGTGGTAGACTCTTCGCAGGTCGGCTTGCAATCGGTGCAATACTATGCTGACGCGACGAAGGTTGCCGCGCATCAACTGATTAAAACCGGCACGGAACTGGCACAGCAATGGGAACATATCGACGCTTACACAGCCAGACAAGCTCTAGAACACGTCGTAACCGCCGCCCAGTACATTGAAAATGCCACGCAGTACCAGAGCGTCAGCAACCAGAAGCTCTCCACCGCGCTCAAGGTAGCCACACAGGTGACGGAACAACTCGTTTCGGGCACGACTTCTGCTACCGATGCCGCCACTCAGCTAGAGCAAGTGGTATCGCAGCTCCGTTCTGTGGTTGGGAAATAATCGAATATTCTGAATGGACGGTTTAGCGAGCTAACGAGTCCAATTGCACCGGCTGGTTGCGCCTCGCCGAAAGATTAGCCGCCTCCAGGAGCATACTCAGGTCAACAGCGATCTGAGTGTGCTCCTGGGGGCGCGTTCCTTGTTGGATGTGATTAACCCATTGCTCAAACGCAGTGGGCTGATCGGGGGGAACGGCAGTCCACACGTTCCAACCATTTGCTACTGGCCTGTTGATATGCGTGCTGCGGATCTGGATCTTTTCATCGGGAGTCCCATAGAGCAAACTGCCTTCGGTACCATGCGCTTCAACGGTAAAGGGC
>DASTZT010000652.1:0-5515 GCA_035764225.1 Ktedonobacteraceae bacterium | reverse complement strand
TATCAAAAAGAGCTAGCAAAGAAACTTTCTCGTTCTGCTGGAGCAACTGACATGCCATTTCAAAAGCTATCACGCCACCCGCAGACCAGCCACTCAACATATACGGTCCTTGCTTCTGTATCTCACGCAGGGCTGCAACGTATCTTGTAGCGAGGTCAGCAACTGTAAAAGTGGTTAACTCCCAACATTCTGGCTCCAAAGTCTGTATACCATAGACCTGTTGATCAGGTCCAAGACTGCGGTCGAGGTTATAGTAGCAAAAAGCAGTTCCGCCAGCAGGATGAATGCAAAAGAGCGGAGGTTTTGAGCCGCCTGTTTGAATAGGTACGATAGTCTGCCACCTCTCTGCCACAGCGCCGTTGCGTAAAACGGATGCAAGCCCCTCAAGGGTAGGATGCTGGAACAGGGTAGTTACCGGCAGGTCGTGGTCAAACACGCGTTGAATCTGAGCAATAAGCGCCACAGCCAGAATTGAATGACCACCGAGATCAAAAAAGTTGTCGCTCACGCTGATCGGCCAGATATGAAGAAGATTTTCCCAAATGCGCGCCAGTTCAAACTCCCAATGATCTCGTGGAGCCAGAATAGTCTTTTCTGGAGGCTGTTGCTCAAGCAATTTCAATTGCTGGTAATCAACCTTGCCGTTGGCTGTGAGCGGCCATTCGAGCACGGGAATAACGACCTCAGGCAGCATATACGCAGGCAGCTTTTCGCTCAAAAAACGACGAAGTTCAATTCCCCCTGGCATGTCACGCGCGTGATTTCTGGCTATCAAGGCATAAGCAACCAGCCTGGGCTCGCCAGCAGTGTTTTCCACCGGTAAAACTATGCTTTCACGCACCAGCGGATGTCCTTGAAGAGCCGCTTCGATATCACCCGGTTCAATGCGATACCCCCGGAGCTTTATCTGCCTATCGATACGTCCAAGAAACTCTATTTGCCCCTGGGACGTATAACGAACACGATCTCCAGTTTTATAAAAGCGCACTGGCTCTGGTCGAAGAGGATAAGAAAGAAAGTACCTGCTCGTGAGTTCAGAATTTCCTGCATAGCCTGCGGCTAGCCCCATGCCCCCGATCCATAGCTCCCCAGTAACATCCACGGGAACAAGAGCATGATTCTGATCAACGATGATAAAACAGGTATGAGCAATGGGGACCCCCAAAGGCACGCTTGCACAGTCTTGCTTGCTATTGACGCGCTTGCCCAATTCATTCACCAGAACGCCAATAGTGGTCTCAGTTGGCCCATAGTGGTTTACGATCTCGCAGGAACAGCCTGTGGATTGAATCTGTTCAACAAGTGACCATGAGAGCAGTTCTCCTCCTAGTATAAGGTACTTATGCGGCAATATTCGTCTTCCCTGTCCGCTAGCCAGTAGGGCAGAAAGATGCGAGGGAACGATTTTTAGCACATCTATAGGGTACTGGTCAGCATAGCGCGCCATAGCCTCGCCAGAAGTTACCACCTCATAAGGCAGGATATGCAGACAGCCACCTGAAGCCAGAGAGCAGAAGATTGCTGTGTTGCCTAGATCAGCCGCCAGCGTAGAGACCGTAGCAAAATGCAACCTGCTGCTGGGAGCCACACGCTGACACATATCTTGAACATAATTGCTGACGCTTTGCTGGCGAATGGCAACGCCTTTAGGGCTACCTGTCGAGCCAGAGGTATAAATAATGTAGGCGAGGTGCTCTGGTTCGATGGTGATCTCAAGGTTCTCCTCCTCCAGCAGTTCGACAGTACGATCCAGGCAGAGCATCTCTAGAGAGAGTGCCGGTAAATGTTTTGTCAATGCCTCCTGGGTCAGCAGGATTGGCAACGTAATACTGGTAAGCTGCTGCTCCAGACGGGCTGTTGGCAGCGCTGGATCGAGCGGAACATACGCACCACCCGCCTTCATGATTCCCAATAAACCAATGAGCATATCTATGCCTCGCTCAACGTACAACCCGACCGGAACATTTGGACCAATCCCCCGTTTGCGCAACCAGTGCGCCAGACGGTTGGTACGTTTGTTCAGTTGTTCGTAAGTCAGCGTTTGCCCGGAGCAGACAACAGCCGGGGCAGAAGGCACCAGCCTGACCTGTTCCTCAAAGAGGCGGGTAAGAGGCTGGTAGATAAACGCCTCACGCGGTCCGTGCCAGCACTCTAACAGACGCTGTTGCTCTGTTTCGCTTAAAAGATCCAGGTGTCCAACAGGCTCAGATGGCCTTAGTAACGCGCTTCGTAACAGAGCCAGCACTGTGTCTCCGAGTCGTTCCATCTGCTCGTCTGTAAAGTATGTAGCATCATAATGCAGTTCTAACTGACATAAATGCCCTACTTGAGCGATGCTGAATTTTAATGTGAAGCGCTCAAGGTAACTATATTCCTCTAGCAGAGATACAGAGATGGTGTCCATTTTCCAGCTTTGCGGCCAGAACATATACTCAAAGGCCAGAGGGAAAAAGCAAGTCGAGGGATCTGCGGCTGGCTCGTGTTGGTGCCATGAAAAGTACATCTGTTGCTCACGAGCCTGCTCAAGTAGAGCGGATATTGCTATGACCGCTTGAGTAAAAGTCCGATCATCATTAAGATAGGTTGCCACCGGAACGGCACGCGTACAGCAACCCGGTAACACCTCCAACTCTTCGTAATCGCGCCCATTGCAGCTAACGCCTAAAAGTAGGTCTGGTTCGTTTGTCAATCGACTCAAGGCGATCTGCCAGATAGTCAGTAGAATAGCCTCAATGGACACAGTAGATTGCAGAGAAAACTGCTGAAGGCGCTGTGTGTTCTCATCTGAAAGTGCAAGCTTACGTTGACGCGCATTACACGCTTCTGCCGCTTGCATAGCTCGTTCAGCAACTGATGGTAGGCCATAATGAAAGGGTAACGGCTGAGTGTAACGTCTTGTTAGATCGGTTTGCCCCCAGTAGGCCAGTGAAGCGGCTACATCCTTTTCTTGCAATAAATCATCCTGCCAGGCGGAGAAGTCTGTATACTGAAGAAGCTGCTCATCGGTGAAGGTCTTTCTATGCAGAACTGCTTCGTACTCCTGGCTCAGTTCTGAGAGAATCAGTCGAAGTGTCACTACGTCAGCACACAGCGCATGCAGACAGAGCAATAACTGTGCAGTCTGGGGACCGGTACTTGCAAGCACAACATAGATAAACGGGCCGCCTTCCATCGCAAATGGTCGCTCTTTTAGATCGGAGAAGAGCGCCGCGAGCCGAGCTGCTTGCTGCTCTCCAGTTAATTTGCTCAGATCCTCCTCCTCATACACCATTTTAGCCACCGGCGAGACAACCTGCATAGGCATATCCATTCCTGGAGGAGCATAGAAACTGGTACGCAAAATGCTATGCTGGCTAATAATGTTTTCCAGAGCCTTTTGCAAAGCGTTGTCAGACACCTTCCCTTCAAGCAGGACGCAGCAGAGAACGCGATGGGCCTGAATATCCCCTCTCGCAGTATATAAATGGGCCTGTTGCAGCGATAATGGAAATCCCTTTAACGCACTCGTAGACATTTGTCTACTCCTTTCTTTTCTCCTGTGTTACTGCTGCTCATTCAGATTGATTCCCTCTCCTCTTGACGCTTTCAACCTGCCCCGCTGAGAGCGACGGCGTAGAGCCAGATCTATGCGGTCGTTCGCGGTAGCGATTTCCAGCACATGGATCGGATGGTCGGGATGAGCGATAATACTCTGTAGAAGAGTTTCATAACGCTGCACCATCAGGGCAATTGTGTCCTTCTCAAAAAGATCGGCGTTATAGTTGACTCGCCCTCGGAGACCTTCTGGCCCCTCCATGAGGAAAAAGGCCACATCAAACTTTGCTTGTTGTGCCGTCATATCGCCGATTGGACTGACTGTCAGTTCCGAAAGGGATGCCACATTCTGTATATCAGGGACATTCTGCATGACAAAAAGGACATTTATCAGTGGCGTCAGACCACCGCTGCGCTCCAGGTGTAGCTGTTCAACCAGGTAATCAAAAGGAATATCCTGGTGTATATAGGCATCCAGAACCATCGCGCGCACTTGCTGTAAGACTTCTCGGAAGAGCTGATGCTTTTCCAGCCGTGTCCGTAAGGCCAATAAATTGACAAAAAAGCCGATGAGCCCTTCTATATCGACGTGTACGCGATTGGCGATGTCCGTTCCGACTACAATATCCTGAGCATCTTTCAGTCGAGATAACAGCACCTGGAAAGCGGCCAACAAGGTCATAAAGAGCGTAACCTCTTCCCTTTGACTATAAGCAAGAAGGGCCTGAGAAAGCTCTACTGAAAGATGGAAGGTATAGCTCGCCCCCTGATTGCTTAGCTTCTGCTGACGTGGATGATCTAGCGGTAGATCAAAGGCATGAGCGCCGCGCAGTTGTTTTGTCCAGTAATCCAGTTGAGTTTCGAAAGCGCCTGTATGAAACCATTGACGCTGCCACTGTGCGAAATCAGCATATTGGATTGGAAGCTCTGGCAGAGGCACAGGTTGCCCGCGTTCGAAGGCAGTGTAAATGGCAACAAGCTCATGCCGTAAAATTTGCAAAGACCAGGCATCTGCTACAATATGATGCATGGTTATCAGGAGAATATGTGTTTGTTCATCATTCAGGCATAGCAGAGTCGCACGGAACAAAGGCCCAGCAACAAGATCAAAGGGACGCTCCGCCTCTTCACGTATCAACCCATTTATCTCATCCTGATCCTGCATGCCATTCTCAGTACGCAGGTCGAGCTGCTGCAAAGAGAAAGTATTCTCAGGGCCAACAACCTGCAAAACCTGCCCTTCCTGATAGCGATAGGTTGTACGCAGGATTTCATGGCGATTCACGATTTCTCGTAACGCACGCTCTAACACATCTACTTTGAGCGTACCCTGTACGTGCATAGCAAGAGCGATATTATAAGCAGCATTGCCAGGGTCCAATCGGTCCTGGAACCAGAGCCGTTGCTGCGCAAACGAGAGCGCCAATGGCTGCTCGCGCGAAACTGGAACCAAAGCAGGCAAATCAGGTGCAGCTTGCTCAGCCCCCAGGTCGCGCTCAATGCGTTGCGCAAGCTGAGCAATAACTGGTGCCTCGAACAGCGTCAAGATGGAGATGGCAGGCGTAAAGATGTGCCGCAGGCGAGTGACAACTTGCGTAGCAAGCAGCGAATGTCCTCCCAGTTCAAAGAAATTATCCTGCACTCGTATGCCTTTTCGTTTTAGTACATCTTCCCAAACGCCTATTAAGATACTCTCAACCGGACTCGGCAGCTTTGTGTGTGCCTCCTGCTCCTCTCTCACCAGATCAGTGACCTGTGAGAGCCCGGAGAGCGCGCGACGATCCACTTTGCCATTGAGGGTCAAGGGCATCTGCTCCACCCACACCAGCCGCTCTGGCACCAGATACCCCGGCAGTCGCTTCCTTAGCCTCCGCTTGAGCTCCTGCTCCCCTAGTTCTCGTCCCTCCTGGCTCACCACATACCCCACCAGCCGCTTCTCCTCGCCTTCTCCCTCCACCACCACCACTGCCTGCGCTATCTC
>DASTZT010000651.1:0-3630 GCA_035764225.1 Ktedonobacteraceae bacterium | reverse complement strand
AGGGAGTACGGGCGCTGCTTCGGGGTGAGAGCGATAAAATGGTGACGCTGGTACGCCACCAGGAACCCCATTACCATTGCACCACTGATCTGGTTGATCTCGTCGAGATAGCCAATGTCCAGCGCCTGCTCCCCGATGAATTTCTGGACGCGAGCAAAACAATGGTCACGCAGGCCTTTCATGACTACGCCTTACCACTGATCGGCAGTCCATTACACCACTACCCCTCCCTAGAAATGGTGAAGGTCAAACCATGACGCAACTGAAACGGGCCATCCTGGTGGTACTGGATGGCGTTGGCGCGGGGTCTAATTCCGATGCACAGGCATACGGTGACGAAGGCGCTAGCTCGCTCGAACATTGCGCTCAGGCCATCGGCGGCCTTGAGTTGCCGCATCTTGGCAGCATCGGCCTGGGCAATATTACGCCGATCCTGGGCACTCCTCCACGAGCGGACGCGCAGGGGGCGTATGGACGGATGAATGCTGCGAGCGCCGGGAAAGACAGCGTGGCAGGACACTGGGAAATTACTGGCGTCCTGCTGTCAAAACCGCTGCCAACCTATCCTCATGGCTTCCCCGCCGATCTTGTTTCCGCGTTTGAAAGCGCAATTGGGCACAAAACGCTTGGCAATAAACCAGCTTCCGGCACAGAGATTATCAAAGAGCTGGGCGAAGAGCATATGCGCACCGGCTTCCCGATTATCTACACATCTGCCGATAGCGTTTTTCAAATCGCAGCCCATCAGGAAATCATCCCCCTCGCGGAGCTTTATCACATGTGTGAGCTTGCTCGTGGCTTGCTTACAGACGATAATGCAGTAGGACGCGTCATTGCTCGCCCGTTCATCGGGACACCTGGAGCGTTCAAACGCACAGAACATCGGCGCGATTTCTCCCTGGCTCCTCTCGGCACCACCCTGCTCGATTTGTTGAAAGAGGCCGGGAAAGAGATCATCGGCATTGGCAAAATCGAAGATCTTTTCGCGGGACGGGGATTGACGCAGCGCGACCACACCGAAACGAATAGCGAAGGCATGGCCGCCACATTGCGGTGGCTAGAGCGAGACTTTACCGGCTTGTTATTCGTGAATCTGGTAGAATTTGATATGTTATGGGGTCATCGCCGCGATAGCCAGGGGTACGCCCAGGCGCTACGAGATGTAGACAACTGGTTTTCGCAGGTGCAACAGAGGATGCAGACAAACGATGCTATTTTCTTCACCGCCGATCACGGCGTAGACCCCACCTATCGCGGTACCGACCATACACGCGAACGCGTTCCATTATTGGCTTATGGAGAGCCGATCCGACCAGCCGTCAACCTCGGCATACGCAACACCTTTGCCGATCTCGGTCAAACGTTAGCCGAGGCATTTGGAGCTGGTCAGCTAGCAGCAGGAACAAGTTTCGCAGATGAAGTGGGGATTCGATGACAGAAACACAGCGCAGTCATAAAACAGAGCAAACACTGCTTTTGCACGATGAGCGGGTTTATTTACGCCCGCCAGTGCCCGGCGACGCCTCCAGGGTTTTCGTCTGGGAGCGAGACGATGAGGTCTGGCGCTATGATCCTCATCGCCCGTACTCGCAGACGTTAGCCGAGTTTCGTCCAACCTTTGAGCGCAATTATGTGCGCGGCAACGGACGACAATTCTGGTTTATCATCGAGGACGAGCATCATACCCCTATTGGCACCATCACCTATTTCAATATCGACTACCGCCTGGGCCATGTGGAGGTGGGGTTGGGGCTGGGAGATAAAACGCGTTGGGGACAAGGCTACGGCCCCGACGCTATTCGTACGCTGGTACTCTACCTTTTCACGTTCCCAGGCATTATCCGCGTCTACGCTGAAACTGCAATGGCTAATCAGCCTGCCCGTCGCGCCTTCCTCAAAGCACACTTCAGCGAGGTGGGGCAGATTTACGATCCACGCAGCACAGGGGAACCCTGGATATTGCTGGAACGATGGAAGTCAAACAGCGTGTAGCAACCGTTTGCTTAAAAAAGCATCCCTATACTAACTATAAAGAGTAGTATAGCGAGATTTATAGCTGGTTATTCTAGAAAGGAGACAAGCATTTTTCTCATGACAATCTGGCTGAAGTCTTAAGAGAAAAGTGCTTTATGTCATAATGAGCACATCACACCTGACCATCGATCCATCTATCTTTAAAGCTTACGATATTCGCGGCATCTATGGAGAGAACCTCAACGATGAGGTTGCCTACCGGATTGGTCGCGCCGCCGCCCAATATCTGAACGTCGCCGAAATCGCTGTCGGGCGCGATATGAGGCTCTCATCGCCCCAACTGGCCGCCGCCTTTATACGAGGCATTACCGATCAAGGCTGCAATGCCATCGACCTGGGCATGGTCACCACCGATGCCCTCTACTTCGCCGTTGGCAAATTTAACTACCCCGCAGGCGCGATGATTACCGCATCTCACAATCCAGGGAAGTACAATGGCATGAAGTTCTGCCGCGCCCAGGCATTTCCGATTAGCCTGGATACAGGGTTGGCTGAGATACGCGATATTGCCGTCAACGGCAACTTCAGCAACCCGACCCATAAAGGACAGATCGTCCGGCGCGATATTATCGATGATTACATTCAACACGCCCTGTCTTTTATTGATGTGAGCAAAATCAAGCCGCTGAAGGTCGTGATTGATGCTGGCAATGGCATGGCCGGGATGATTATGCCGCGCGTCTTCGATCATCTTCCCTGCGAGCTTATTCCGCTCTACTTCGAGCTTGACGGCAGCTTCCCCAATCATCCAGCCAGCCCTATCGAGCCGGAGAATATGGAGGCGGTGCAGCGAGAAGTTCGCGCAACTCAGGCCGACCTGGGAGCGGCTTTCGATGGCGACGCGGATCGCATGTTCCCTGTTGACGAGCAAGGGAATATCATGGATGGCTCTATGGTTACGGCGATGGTTGCCGAGAGCCTGTTGCGCAAGCATTCCGGCTCGACGATCCTCTACAACCTGATCGTTTCCAAAAGCGTGCCCGAACTCGTCACTCATCTAGGTGGGAAAGCGGTCCGCACGCGCGTGGGCCATTCCTACATCAAAGCAGATATGCGCAAGCTGAATGCGATCTTCGGCGGCGAACACTCAGGCCACTTCTACTTCCGCGACAACTGGTTTGCCGACTCCGGTCTAATCGCGCTCTTGATTTTGCTTGAACTGGTCTCGGTCGAAGGCAAACCGCTTTCCGAGATTATCAAGCCGCTCGACAAGGGCATCCGCAGTGGCGAGATTAATAGCACTGTGAACGATACGCAGCAAAAACTTCAGGAGTTGGAGGCCCGCTTCGCTAAAGATGCGCAATCGGTGGACAAGCTGGATGGCCTCACCGTCGATTACAGCGACTGGTGGTTTAATGTGCGTCCATCCAATACCGAGCCTCTGCTGCGTCTGAATGTCGAAGCCAACAGCCGCGAGCTGATGGAAAAGCAACGCGACGAACTGCTGGCGTTTATCCGCGCATAAGCAGGCAGGGCAAGCGCGAGGCCTCCGCATCCCTTCCAGCCCACCCCTTGCCCCTACCCTCGACCTCGCGTCACCAATAGGGGCCGCAACCACCTGGGTAGGGGCAAGGGGAGGCTGGTTGGGGGCGGATG
>DASTZT010000650.1:0-3454 GCA_035764225.1 Ktedonobacteraceae bacterium | reverse complement strand
TCCATCGCGTCCACATTCAGGGTCACGTTCTTGAACGTGCCTTTGCCTCCATCATCCTTAATCACCTGGCCCACAACGGCATTCTCATAGGGTGCGCCAAAGCCACCATAGACCTTGCCATCAAGGTCGCGCGGGCGAGTAATCCCCGAACTGGCAAGCGTGACCAGGGCCGAGGTGTTATGCTGGATGATCGCGGCAATAGAAACGACCGGCTGGCCCACAGCTGCGTCCGCTACCACGCTTTCTGTAAAGCCGATGCCGACATCCGCCTTGCCAGTGGCTACCAGCGTATCCGGGCTGATGCTGGCAGAATACGGCAGCAGTTTGAGATCAATCCCCTGGTCGCGATACCAGTTCTTCGCCAGAGCAACATAGATGCCCGTATGGTTCGTATTGGGAGTCCAATCCAGAGCCAACGTCATTGGCGTCAGTTGCTGTTGCCCCTGGCTCCCCGTACCTCCACCGCAGGCGCTAATCAGGGTAAACACCAGTAACATGGGGAAACCCACGCTCAATAGCAGGCGCAGGAGCGTCGGGTGAGATCGCATAAACTTCTCCTTTTATGAATAAGCTATAAGACCTATCCTGTTCAAATCCGCATACGTATTCTCGCCCCCTGATACCAGGGCAGCGCAATCCGTTCGACAATAGAGACCAGAGCAAAAAGTGCCAGACTGAGCAGGGCCGTTACAACAATGGCGGCGAAAACCAGGACCACTGCAAATGAGTGGGCCGCCGTCTGCATATAGATTCCCAGACCCTGGTAGGCCCCGACATATTCGCCGAAGATCGCTCCGGTCACGCTATAGGTTGCTGCGATACGCAAACCGGAGAAAAACGCTGGCATTGCTCCCGGCAAACGCACCAGCCAGAAAATCTGCCAGCGCGACGCTCGCATGCTGCGCATCAACTTCAAAAGATCCGGATCGCTCCCCAACAAGCCATCGGCACACGCGACGGCTATCGGAAAAAAACAATAGAGGGCGACAACGATGACCTTCGGAGTCAGATCAAAGCCAAACCAGAGCACGAGCAACGGGGCCAGGGCAATAATCGGGATGGTCTGCGATGTCACCAGTAGCGGGTAGATGGCGCGGCGCGTCCACAACGAGACATCCAGCAACGCCGCTAGCAGCAGGCCCAGCACAATCGCAATCGCCAGACCAATCACGGTCTCCAGCAGCGTCTGCACGGTATGGCCGTAGATGACATCCCAGTTATCGACTAAAGCCTGTACGACTGCTGTAGGCGTTGGCAAGACCCTCTGACTGATCTGACCGGAGCGCACATACAGTTCCCAGAAGAGCAGCAGGAGCGCGGTAAGCATAAAAGCCGGACCATAGCCAGCCAGTCTACGCAGCCTCATATATGTGACTCCTTCATCAACAAGGCCACCAGCTCCTGTTCCAGTTGCACAGCCTGCTCCAGAGCCAGGTGTTCCTGCCGTCGCGGTCGGGGGAGATCAATCTCGACAACGCGCAAGACGCGTGCAGGCCGGGAACTGAGCACATAGATGCGATCCGAGAGCAAGATGGCTTCGCGCACATCATGAGTAATAAAGAGCACGCTTGAGTGAAAGGTCTGCCAGAGGTCGAGCAGCCAAATTTGCATCGAGAGTCGCGTCAGGGCGTCAAGCGCCCCTAAAGGTTCATCCAGCAACAAAAAGGAGTGGTTGAACAGGACGGTACGCAACAAGGCTACGCGCTGGCGCATGCCACCCGAAAGCGTCGCGGGATAGTTGCGGGCGAACTCGATCAGGCCAAAGCTTTTTAGCAGCTCGCGCGCGTCCTGCCTGGCCTTCTCGCGTGGGACATGACGCACATCCAGGCCCAGCATCACATTCTCTTCAATAGTGCGCCACGGCAACAAAAGCGGCTGTTGCAGCATGTAACCAAACTTGCCAGCGCGCTTTTTGTTGGTCTCGCCATCGATGGTAATCGTGCCCTCGTCTGGCTCCTCGATCCCGGCGATAATATTGAAGAGCGTGCTCTTGCCACAGCCGCTTGGTCCGATCATCGTCACAAACTCGTCAGAGGCAACGCTCAGATCAATCGGTGTGAGCACCTCCAACGTTCGCTTCCCCTCGCGATACGTCTTCGTCACGCCCTGTACTGATAGCCGTGGTGCATCCTCACGCATACTATAACCTCGCTAAAACGGCCTGAGCCTCACAGAGAGCAAAGAAAAAGCCACAGCTTGAGGACTGTGGCCTGAATCATCTGTATAAATCAGGTAGATCAGTGCCGCTTCCCTCCGCTGGTATGACCCAGATCAGGTGTTACAAGAGTTAGCAGTTCTCCGTCGGAACCACTTCTCAGCCAATCGGCTCCCCTAGCAGCAATTTTTATATTCTGTTATTCATAACATATCGCGTGAAGAGCGGAGTTGTCAATGCAAAACAATAAAATGACCTCAATAAAAAACTTCCTCATGAAGTATAAATAAATAACATTTATATTTCTATATATAGAAAATACCTAATTTTCGTAAAAATTGTTTAATATCCACTCTAACGTTGTCGATACTACTAGCAGAGCATCTATACCCATGACCAGATCAAGATCACGAAACAGATAACGTGAAAAAATCTCAAAAAGGAGAATAATGTGAAACAAATAATAAGGCATTTTTCAAATGCTACCAGCCGTCGTTTGACCAAGAAAGGATAGTATATGTGGCAAAGCACAAATTCTCTTGTGAACCTTAGACGCCTCGTCATCTTGACGGCATGTCTTTTATCTAGCGTCCTTTTGCTTGGTGGCGTCATGACGCTGGGAACCGCGTTTGCTCAATCGACTACACTGGCCAGCGGGGCCTCCAAGGAAACTGCGGCGAAGTGCTCCCTGGCCACGCTGAACGGGAGGTATGTGGCCTCCTTTGATGGGTTCCTGGTCATGGGGAGTAACCGGGTTCCATTCGCCGGTGCAGGCTTTCTGATCTTCGACGGCCACGGCCACGGACATGATGGAGTCTTGTCCCAGAGCGTGAATGGGAAGATTATGTCTCAGATCCGCTTCACCGGCACGTATACCGTCACCCCCGATTGCGTCGTGACCCTGACGAATACGACTACCACAGGTGTTACGTCGCACTTCGATCTGTTCACCACACCCGATGGCAATCGGGCCACATTCGTCCAGACCGATCCTGGGGTTGTGATGTCGGGGGTCCAGACGCGGGGAGCGGGCTAACAGGTCGAAAAATGAACCTTCTGGTGCCTACCGCTCCAGGGACGTGCGATTTCGGTGGCACGCTTCTGTGGCGGCGAGCAGGTGGCGA
Organism: Ktedonobacteraceae bacterium; assembly: GCA_035764225.1. Lineage (GTDB taxonomy): Bacteria > Chloroflexota > Ktedonobacteria > Ktedonobacterales > Ktedonobacteraceae > DASRHT01. The sequence continues at coordinate 175 of DASTZT010000650.1, read as the reverse complement.
AGTGCTCATCCATCGGTTTTCTTCTCCCTCCTTCTTCAGGCATCGGTGGATCTATCTTACCTCTTTCCGCTGGCCTGGACATTCCGTTTGCAAAAATCTATACCGTACCCTATACGTGCTACAGTAACAGGAGCCTCCCCAATCTTCATAATTCTCTTGTAAAATATTCACAGCT
>DASTZT010000649.1:0-4094 GCA_035764225.1 Ktedonobacteraceae bacterium | reverse complement strand
ATTAACTTATCCATCATCGCGCCGTCAGCCGAACGGTTTGCGCGATCCCCATGTTTCAATCATCATCATGACACATGGTACCTTCCTATGCTATAATACAATTCACTGAGTCATTAAGCGAAATTTCAGAATAATTATCTTACTTACTAAGATAAATGTAGCATACATGGAGGAACAGAGATTGTCAAGTGGTTTCGAAGAGAAACGTGCGGAGGTACTCGGAGAGATCCGACAGTTCAATGGACTCGGAGCGTCCTTTTTTCGAATGGCGGCGGCGCGGGTCGGCATGACCGTCACGGATATGCAGGTCATTGATATCCTGGATAGCACAGGACCAGCGACCGCTGGCCAGCTCGCTGATCTCACAGGTCTGACAACCGGGGCGATCACCGGGATGCTCAACCGCTTGGAAGAGGCCGGGATCGTGCAGCGAGAGCGCGACCCTGACGATGGGCGCAGAGTTATCGTCAGGCTCACCCCAGGCAAGGACAAAATGCACGAGATCGGGCCAATTTTTGATGCTATTGGCAAGGCGTGGGACGAAATGGCAGCACACTATGATGATGAGCAACTCGCTTTCCTGCTGGAATTTCTCAAGCGCAGCAATGCGATATCCAGACAGGAAATTTTCCGGCTGCGAGAAGCCCCAGAGAGCGAGGAACGGATCAAATCGGCTCCTCTAGGAGATCTGCACAGTGGTCGGCTCGTCTTCCCCTCCGTGCTCTCCCGCCTGACCTTGCGCACAGATGAGAACACGACCGAACTCTACCAGGCTCGTTTCGAGGGCTCGGTACCGGACGTGAAGATCAGAGATGGGGTGGTTACCATCCGCTATCCACGAAACCTATGGGCTTTGGGCGGTGAACAGCGCGGGGCTGAGATCACGCTCAACGTTACCATCCCGTGGCAGATCGCGATCCAGGGCGGAGCGTCGATAATCGTTGCTGACCTGGGTAAGCTCAATCTTGTCAGTCTAGAGGTCAAGGGGGGGCTTAGTTCGATCCGCCTGGAACTTCCCATACCGGGTAGCGTGGTTCCCATACGGATCAGCGGAGGAGTATCGGATATTACTGTACGACGCCCTGCCGGTGTCGCCGCACGAGTCCACCTCAAGGGCTGGGCCTCCACTTTCGTTTTCGACGATCAAACCTTCAGCAATATGGGCAACAACGTGCGCCTGCAAAGCTCGAACTACGACGCGGCTGCCCCGTACTTCGATATCGAGGTCGCAAGCTCTGTCAGCATGGTCACCATCACCGCTGGCTGACGCCGAACTTATGCCAGGTTTCGTCCGCGACTGCCTGGCCTCATGGTCAATGGCGAGAGGAGGATTTCCTCTCGCCCTGCTCATGTTACTTCTCAACAAATGGGGCAAACTTCGGATGGTATTTCGAAGGGGTAAATTCGACGAACTCATACTCCGCCTGTTGATGACGCCAGTACGGATCTTCCTGCACGATCTTCTTCACCTCCTCTAGAGAATCCACGTTGACAAGCAGTACACCTCCCGTTACCGGATTTCTGCGCCCGGAGCAAATAAATTTTCCGGTGGCATAACACTCGTCGAGAAACTTGAGATGCTCCGGTCGATGCTTATCAACCTCTTCAACCGGCTTGATATAGTGTAGCAACACGACAAACATAGCGCGACACTCCTTTCTGGGCCAAGCGTCTCATTGCAACAGCATTAAGAGACGCTTCATAGGCCCGCTAAATCAATAAAAATACTTTGCTTTTATTTTGTCATATTTATAGAAGCGTAAATGGCATGCCTGCTACTGTTAAATTGTCCATACAGTCGTCCTGCTTCCTGTTAAATATTTTTGAAAGTGAGAAACGTTTTTTGTTACAGGAGCAGCCTATTTCTTATTCCCAGCCGCCTGAGCAATGCGCTGCTCGGCTAACAGGTCGGCAGCACGATATGTTGGGATCTGCCGCTCCCGCGAGATCGCGATGAGCTTTTCCATTGTGTCGTAAATATGGGCAATCTCTTCCTCCACATGCTGACGGTTATAGCCACCGGGTTTGATGCCCTCGATGCCGGATAACGCTCCGCCCGCATTCACGATAAAGTCAGGGGCATACAAAATACCTCGCTGCGCAATCATTGCGCCGTGCCGCTGTTCGTTCGCGAGCTGGTTATTGGCCGAGCCACAAACGATTTTGCAGCGCAAAGCGGGAATCGTCTGGTCATTAAGGATCGAGCCAAGTGCGCAAGGACAAAAGACATCCACAGGCAGGGTAATAATCTCGTCAGGCGCGACGACGGTCACAGGATATTCCACAGCCACCCGCTCAACCCTCTGCTGATCGACATCGGCAATCGTCACTATTGCTCCGGCTTTGACCAGATGCGCGACCACATCTTTGCCCACCGCGCCCACGCCCTGCACAGCAACGCTGCGTCCCTGCGGATCTGGGCTGCCATAAACCGCGTTGAGACAGGCACGCATCCCTTGCACGACACCGAGAGCTGTAGGGGGCGCGGTATCGCCAGGACCGCCCAAAGCTTCGGAGACTGTGATAGCATATTGGGTTTCCTGATGCATAATCTCTATATCTTCTACCGTTGTGCCAACATCCACGCCGGTCAAAAATAGTCCGTTGAGACGCTGAATGTGGCGACCGAGGGCACGTAAAAGCGCCTCCGTTTTATCGCGTTTGGGATCACCGATCACCACACACTTGCCTCCACCGCAATTTGCGCCCACGCCTGCCCATTTATAGGTCATCGCTCGCGCCAGCCGCATAGCATCCTTGATGGCATCCGCTTCGCTGGTATAGGGATACATGCGCGTCCCTCCAGCGGCAGGCCCCAGGCTGGTATTATGGATAGCAATGACTGCCTTCAATCCCACGCTCTTTTCCTGAATAAAAATCAGATTTTCATAGTCGTATTGTTCCAGGAGTTCAAAAATATAACCTTCCATAGCTCACTTCTCTTCCATGATTTATCGTTCAAGTACAATCAAGCCATCAGCACAATCTTCGTACCACATGCGGCCCTGACCTTCCCATTGTCGCAAGCACCACTCCCCCACCGCTTCGAGCCGGGAGCGTGTAAAAAGCTGTTTATGGCCAAACGCCGCCTCTGGCTCATCGCTTTCATAAGGGACGGCGATGATAAGCCGTTGTGCCACCATCGGCAACAAGTGGGCCAGGACACGATCCATCTCTTCCTCAGTAAAGTGCTCCAATACATGCAAGAGCGTCACCGTATCAAAACTTCCAAACTCGCTGACGCCATCACTCAGCAGATCGGCCTGCGCAAAACTTACGTTTGTCAGTCCTCGCTCCTGCGCTATCCTCTGCACAATAGTGAAGGAGTCCGTTTGAATATCGACGCCTACGACCTGACGCAATGCGGGGAAACGCTCGGCTAGCAGCAATGGGAGAAAACCAAACGAACAACCGGCGTCAAGAAACATTTCGCCTCTTTGCAGTTCGTATACACGACGATAGAGCCGTGAGAAGACAGCTATAGGTGCATCGTTTGCAAAATCGATGGCATGAGCATGCTCGCTAGAGAGGTTGTGCCGATAACGACGCAAGGTATTGGTAGCGTAAAGATAGAGGGCGTGCTGAGGGTCACGCGGGGCAAGCGAGCAGACAACCGCACTAAACAGGTCGCCATAGCTCTGTGGATCTGTCAGGAGGCCGAACGGTTTCAGCTCCTGCATAAAATACTGCCCAACATTGGCATCGACCTCTGCGGGCGCGAACCAATGCACCACAATGGTTGTCGGCTCCTCGTCACGCAGGCAGAATAGAAAGTGCGGCGTTTCATGAAGCTGATAGCCACCCTCTCCCAGGCGCTGCTTCAACAGCGTTAAATTGATGCAATAAGCGTTGATAGCGACAATGCGACCGGAGATGCATGAGCGTTCGCGAACGGATACTTTTCTCGTGCTGGTATGTAGCTGGTCAGCAGGAGAAAAGCGCCCGTTCGTAGCGGACTGCATAGCACGCGAAGAAATTTCCTGGGAACGCTTCGCTATGGTTGGTTTCTCATCCATAGCCATATTGTAGCATCTATGGATGGGCAAAGGGAAAATCACGCCGAGAGCAGGCGGAGGCGTTCGCGGCTGAGTACT
>DASTZT010000648.1:0-3144 GCA_035764225.1 Ktedonobacteraceae bacterium | reverse complement strand
ATGGTTACGGTCGCACTAGAGGCTCCGGGCAGTTTGCTGGCAACTTGACTAAACATTTTGGGATTAAAGGCCATCGCGCCCACCGTGCTGGCTACGATGAGCAAAAGCAACAAAGCCAGCAGGAGCAAGTAGCGACGACGGCGCGGTCTGGGGTTGCCTCCCGGACCACCACCTCTGCCACCCATGCCCGGAGGTGGCGGGAAGTTGCCGCCTCCGCCGATGCGCTGAGGTGGAGGCGGGCCAGCAACCATACTGGCCCCGCCCACACCCGCTCCAAACATCGCGGCGGCAGCCATATTACCACTATTGCGCGGCTTGGTAGAGCGACCAGCCACATTGGCATTTCTGGGTGGCACGGGAGGCTGGTTCGCTGCTGCCAGTTCCGAGGGGGAGAGTTTGGCCGTCACTTTCTGGCGCATTGGCAGCTCAATAATGCCTGGTCCCCCTGGATTCGCGGCAGCAGGATTATCGGCGGCATTGGGAGATTTCGCCAACTCCATGATGCCGGGAGTGGGTTGAGCCGGAACGCTGCCCGGAGGATTGGTAACGGGATCGGGTTGAGCAGCTGCCGGTCCAGGACTCGTAGTGGGTGGGAGAGCATCCCCATCATCATCAAACAGCCTGGCCGGATCATCTGCGGACGCGCCCTGGTTAAACATGTCAGCGGCTATCATCCCTGCCCCTGCCCCAAAAACTGCTCCTCTGGCCGCCGATTGTATCGGACCAGTATGAGCATCTTCCTCATCTTCCTCTGGCACATTGCCGGGCATAGACGATTGTGGAGGTGCCGATGTAACGGGAGGGGCAGCACTCACAAATTTCGGCTTGCTGCGATTGAAGAGCCACCCACCTTTTTTGACCCCGCCGCTCTCATCACCATCGCGCAACGCCCTGGCATAACTCTCCGGCGTCGAATAGACCGCGAAACGGCGCTGGCGTGCGAACTCAGCAGGTCCGGGGCCGCTGGGGGCAATAAAAACGATCTGCGCTTCCAATTTGCGCCGGATCGTCTTCAGATCATCAAAATCAGATGGACGTTGAAAAGCTTTATTCTGCTGTGGCAAGACGACCGCAATCTGCTTCCGCCCTAATTTCTCCTGCGTTAAAATAGCCGCCAGCACACTTCTTCTATCGTCAGTAGGTGATACATAGATAATACCAATATTCGCGCTTCGCGGATCATTCATTCCCAATAATTCTGCGCCATTTTCCTGTTTCATTGGAGTCCCTCATATCCCAAAAGTTGCGATCCTCGCTTCTGATCTCATTTTACACTAAGAAATGGATTTGGTGAAGTCCCATATCTTCCGAGCGTCCCCCGCATCCCGACCAGTGGCACAGGAGCAGGGAACAAATGAATTGAATACAAGGGATAGTATATGTGACATCATTGAGTATTGCATCCAAATAGGAAAAAGGCAAGCATTTCGGCTATGGCTCACGGAGAAAAAGGTACCAAAATTGAGGGATGGATGTGCCGAAAAATATAGCAGCCGTTTTTACGAAGCGATAGACACCGTAGGGTGAGAAATAGGGATCTCTCCCGATGGACAACCGGACCTCTCAAGATATAAGCTAGATACAAACGTCCCTACACCTATACCACAACGATCTCAGTATGGTACTTTTTTAGCATAGACCTGGTTTCATTGCCAGGAGAAGGCGAGAACAATGCTCAAAAGTAATTTACAGCGTTATCTTTCCGCATCCCTCGTGATCCTACTTAGCCTTACATTCCTCTTTTTTGCGACGACGGGGACAGCCTCAGCACACGCCAAAGTAATCAGCGCCACACCCGCCATTGGCTCAACCATTGCTACGGCTCCCACCACCGTTACCGTGGAAGCAGCCGAGAACATGAATCCCGACCCGAAGCTGAGCAATCTTTTTGTATATGGCCCCAGCGGGGATCTTATCAGTCAGGGGAATGCAAAAATTCCGCTTAACAATCCGAAGGAGATGTCTGTCCAAATCAAACCTGAAAGCACCGGAGGGGTGTATATAGTGCGATGGATTACGGTTTCAGCGGACGACAACGACCCTGATGAGGGCGCTTTTGTCTTTACCGTAAAATCCTCTGCCGTCGCCGCCACACCGACGACAACAGGCACAACGACAACACCACCGCCACCACCGCCAACAGCAACCAACAACGGCTTTCCCGTTGCTCCGGTAAGCATCGCCGCTATCATCGCTTTGTTGCTTGGCTTGGCAGCCGGTTTTGGATTTGGGCGTGCTCAAGCCAGGCCATCCACTAATGTCGGCAGCAACGCGACAAATGCAGCAGTCTCAGAGGAAGCGCCTGACAAAGTGAAATAGTGTGCGGCCTAAAACAGTAAGCCAACGGTGTTCCCTAATAAGGACACTGGAATGAGGTACAGAAATATGCGTGTGCGACCTTTTTTCTGGTTCTTGCTCCTTCTTTCGTGCGTTGGCATCCTCGTTTTTGCCGCAACCAACCATATGCATGCACCTGCGATATTGCAGGTGCATGTTTCTCAACAACACCTGACTTCGCAAGACAGTACGATCCTGGAACTTCACCTCACCGATCCGCAAGGCATCCCGATTGAAGATGCTCAGGTGCTCTCGGACGCCCATATGACCAACATGGCGATGGCAACACGAGCCAGGCGCATTGAAGTTCAAGGGCATGGAGCATATCTTGTACGCTTCTCCCTCGTCATGGCCGGTCCCTGGGCCATTACAATCCAGGCCAGAGCTGACGGCTTCACCCCTCTTCAGCAAACGCTTTTCTTAGAGATCTCATGATCCAAAAGCAACTCGCACCGTCCAGTTATAATCTCTTGACCTCCCCGACAGTTAGGAATATAGTGATATTTAAACAGGTGCCATTTGAAGAGCAGGAAGAGAGCGTATTGATGAGCAAAGTTACCCGTTTTTCCAGAACGTTGCTCCAACGTTGGCAGCTTTCGCTCTTTGAAAAGGTCATCCTGGTGAATAGTCTGATGCTCATTGGGGAAGCTATGGTCGGTTTTTGGGTCACGGGCCATAGCTTTGAGACTCATCATTATATTATTGATACCAGCTTTATTGTGCTGGCAACGCTGCTTACCCTGTTTACGAATATCATTTTATTGCGAGCAAGCTTCCGTCCCCTTTTCAACTTACTGACCACTATTC
>DASTZT010000647.1:0-3422 GCA_035764225.1 Ktedonobacteraceae bacterium | reverse complement strand
AATTTTTCCCCTTTCCCCTTACGCACTATCCCTTTATCCCGGCGTTACTATTCAGCGTTTTTCGCTGTATCACTTTTTTTTATCTTTGAAATTCGGGCAAAACGAACAAAGATATCGCTATTGCATGCATAGCGTTTTTTTGCTGTGTTTCGCATCTGAGCTTGATGCGCAGGAAGGATGAGTATTTGATTACAACTGGTACCAGTGAACTGAGCGAAGTCATTTTATATGTACAGAATATGAATCGTCAGGTGTCTTTCTATCGCGATGTGCTGGGCTTTGCGGTCAAACAACCATTAGGAGTGAAAGATTTCCGCGACTTTTACTCAGTTGAGTTAAACACAGGTTCATGCACCTTAATACTTCACGCAGGCAGAAAAGGATACCCGGCTGAAGATAGCCCCAGGCTGATTTTCCGCGTCAATAACATTTACGGCACTCGTTATGATCTGATCGAGCAAGATGTCGCAATGGACGAGATCCATTCTCCTGCACCAGGGGTCCAACAGTGCAACGGAAAAGACCCGGAGGGCAATCTTTTTGCGATAGAAGCGCGTAAAGATATCGCCGATACCCCACTAAAACCCTCCACGCCCGATTTAGCACCTGGGGATACAGCATCGATTGCCGCTCATTCGCTGCGCGGGCGTTGCATTATGCTATTCCGCCACAATAAAGTGCTCATCGCGGCAGAGATTCTTTTTATCACCGCGCTGGTGGAGCTGCTTTCTTTCGTAGGCGTGGTACCGCTTATATCAATATTGCTGCTGGTAATGGCGCTGCTATGGCTACATGGCACCAACTGGAGCACCTTAGGATTCAATCCACCAACAAGCATACGGCGTACGATCATCCTGGGCCTCTCATTTGGTGTCCTTTTCAGCATTCTGCAAATGTTCGCCGTCGGACCGATTGTCAGCCACTTTTTCCCGCCACCTCCGTTGCCGAATCCTGGAACGCCTCCTCATCAAAATATTCTCATGCTTATCTACAATTTAATTAGCACATGGACATCGGCGGGCTTCGCGGAAGAGATGATCTTTCGCGGCTACTTGCTCAATCGTTTAGCCGATCTCTTCGGTCATCGCTTCTGGGGCTGGGTTATCGCGCTCTTTATCCAGGCGGCGATCTTCGGCAGCGCCCATGCCTACGAACACCTCGATGGTATGGTCACGGTGGGCATCTACGGCGTGATGATCGGACTGCTTTACTTCGGCAGCAAGCGTAATTTATGGGCCTGCGCCATTGCTCACGCGATCACAGACACCATCGCTTTCACGCTGAATTTTGTTGGCATCTGACCCTGGTAAAGAACCTGAACTCTCTTCGTACCGACCTGATTCTATCGCGTCCAATTTATTGAATGGCTAGCCTCCATCCCAAGCCGCCATCTCATCGGTGCTGAGGGAAGGACGGGCGCTAAAGCGGACGCGCTCAAGCGGGTCGGTACGAAGGGGGCTATCTTGCCGATGCCGGGTAGCGTCTAGCGAAAGCTGAAAAGCTCGGCCTCGGTTCAGCAGGGGGTTGTGCATGGTTATGCGTGCATAGTACAATAAGGTCAGGCAAAGAGTTCCCGGCTCGCAGGCTTCCAGGTCCGAAGTTCTTCTCCTGGGACGTGCTTGCGCGACCAGGAGCTTTTTCACTTAGTAGAGGAGGCGTTTTCAGTGTCTGAACTATTTCGCGAAGTCGATAACTGCGTAACCGCTCCCCAGGGCTTCCGCGCTGGCGCTACGGCCTGTGGTATTAAATCGGATGCCTCGATAAAGGATCTGGCTATTTTATTCTCCGATGTCCCTTGCGTGGCCGCTGGCACATTTACCACAAGCACCACACGAGCTGCTCCAGTACTCGTATGCCAGGAACACCTGAAAAGCGGTAAGGCGCAAGCGGTGATTGTGAATAGCGGCAACGCCAATTGTGCCACCGGAGAGCAGGGGTTGCAGAATGCCTACCGGATGGCCGAGTTTGTGGCCACGCGCTTCCATTTAGAGAAAGAGATGGTTCTCTGCTCTTCTACTGGCATTATCGGTCGTCAGTTGCCCATAGAGAAAATTGAAGCTGGCGTGCGGCAGATAGAGCTGAGCAAAGAGCAGGGCAACGCCTTCGCCGAAGCCATCTTGACCACTGATACTCGTCCTAAACGTATTGCGCTGGAGTTCCAGATCGAGGGGCGAACCGTCCGACTGGGTGGAGTCACCAAAGGCGCGGGCATGATCTACCCCAATATGGCAACAATGCTCTGCTACCTGACGACTGATGCCGCCATCGAATATCAATGGCTACACGATGAGCTGCGGGCCGCCGTCGATGACTCATTCAATATGATGGCGATGGATGGCGATATGTCTACTAACGATACCTGCGTCCTCTTTGCCAACGGGCTGGCAGGTAATACGCCAATTAATGCACAACATCCAGAAGCAGAAACATTTCGTGAAGCCTTGCGACTCGTCACCCAATATCTGGCCCGTGAAATGGCACGCGATGGAGAGGGAGCGACCAAGCTGATGACCGTGCATGTGCGAGGAGCACGCGACAAAGCCGACGCGGTTAAGGCAGCTCGTAGCATCACGCTCTCCCCACTCTGGCAATGTGCTCTGGCTGGTGGCGATCCCAACTGGGGACGAATCGTGGCAGCATTGGGAGCCAGCGGCTGCGAGCTAGAGCAGAATACGTATGATATTTTCATCGGCAATGTACAAGTAATGCATCAGGGCATGGCCGCTCAATACGAGCAGGAGCAGGCGCGTGCCGCAATGGCCGGGAACGAGGTCACGATCACGGTTGACCTTCATCTGGGCAATGGCCAGGCCACTGCCTGGGGCTGCGACCTGACGCACGGGTACATTGACGAAAATACCTTATATACACGATAGTTACATGGGGCAGGCGCTCTGCCTCTGTCCCGATCCGGGTAACGTTTATGCAAGCACTAGAGAAGCAGGAGAAAAGATATGGCATCGACAGAATTGAATCAACGCGATTGGGCGGCGCTCGAACAGAAATATTATCAGGGAACGTTTAAGCGTCAGCCAATCACGCTCGTTCGAGGAGCAGGCGCGCGCGTATGGGATAGCGATGGCAAAGAGTATCTTGATTTTGTGGCAGGCATTGCCGTCAATGTGTTGGGGCACTGTCATCCAGCCGTTGTCGAAGCCGTACAACACCAGGTAACGCAGCTCGTGCATGTCTCTAACCTGTATTACAATGTGCGCCAGGTTGAGCTTGCGGAACAACTCAGCATCCAGAGCAACGGTATGCGCTCGTTCTTCTCGAATAGTGGGGCCGAGGCCAACGAGGGAGCGATCAAGCTGGCCCGTAAATATGGGCGCTTGCATCGCAACGGGGCCTACGAGATTATCAGCATGGAAAATAGTTTTCACGGTCGTACGCTAGCCACGACAGCAGCAACAGGACAGGCG
>DASTZT010000646.1:0-6519 GCA_035764225.1 Ktedonobacteraceae bacterium | reverse complement strand
TGGGTAGAGGAGTTTTTACTGACGGCAGTAAAAACTCACTCAAGAGGTAGTCCGACCTTTTGTGCCGCTACCATAGCTTTGGCTATCACTTTCTCAAAGTTCTGCCATTTGTCGCCGTAACCCAACAGCGGCATCAGGTCGCGCGCCGACCAGTACTCATGCCCTAACACGTTAATCTGCTTAATATACTCAAAATCTGGCTTCTCCATGACTTTCTCCTCACTCCTTACTAGACCCTTGTCTCCGTTTTTACTCTTCGCGGGATCACCTCCCACACGATGTGGGCTTCTTGATCAGCGGGGATCTCTTCTCGCTGTATAGTTATTGTTCCTCTTTCTCTGCCTGGATACGCCTAGCGGCCTCGATGATGGTTTCAACAATAAGAGGTGCCTGCTGAATGAACAGGTCTTTATGATGGCGTTTCAGTATGGCTATCGCATCGTTAAACTCCGCTAATTTGCTCGGCGGGATGCTGACGCTCACTACCTTACCCCGTTCCTGCTTGGTTTCCTGGTTTTCGGTCTCGGCTGACATATATGTCCTTTCTCCTTGCGTGAGGATGACCTGTTTCTTTTCATTGTACCATAAATTTCTGGAAGTTCATAGCTTCACATCTTATATTAAAATATGAACTTATGGAAGTTTGATAAAATATGATCTTTATGGTGTCCTATGAGAAGATAATTGTTCTATAGCGATATTTGGAGAGCACTTCCATTTCGCTGAGAGGAGCGTGTATGAGCCATATTGTTCAGGCGAAGACGACGATCACAAACCCCAATCTGACCTTGCTGGGCGAAGCGTTGCAGATCGTTGCCGGAGCGCATGAGGGTGGTCGGGTGGAAGATCACATTCTGGATTTTGGAAGGCGGCAGCGGCAGGTGAATACTCATCTTGCTGTGTTCACGAAGCAGCTCATTCGCGGTATTGGTATCGAACTGACGCCCGAGGGGGAGATACAATTTACAGGCGATCCCTGGATGGTTGACGCTGAGTATGCGCTGATCCAGCAGGAAATTACTCAAACCTATGTTTCCTTGGCCACTATGCGGGCGTTAGAGCAGATGGGGTATAGCTCGGAGGCCAGCCAGGTCGAGCAGCAAGTTGGGATCAGGGGAGTAACCTATGCGTGAGATTGAAGTCACTATCAACCCCGATGGGACAACAAAAACCGACTTTAGCGGCTTCAAAGGCCCTTCTTGCCTGGATGCAGCGGCCAAGCTCCGTGATCTTCTGGCACAGTTCGGTATCCAGTCCGAGCAAACGGGTTTCGAGGCGAAGCCGGAGTTAAAGAACGCTCAGGCCGAGACGAGCGGGCAGCGCCAGCAGGGGAAAACTCAAGCATGAATGCAATTCTCTCTAAGCTTGACTTTGTACAATTTGGGGGAGAGAACCGAGCATGAAAGCCTCTGGAGGGAAGATAGAAGCTGACCAAAGCACTATCTTAGCTCAGGAGAATGTTCATGCCCCTTCCCGATCCCATTATAGAAGTTTTGACGGTCTTTCGACCATTGTTTACCGCTCCGACGTGGAGGAAACTGATGACCTTGTTAACCGGAACGCTGCTGGCCCACGGGCGCCGGACGGTCGCAGCAGCCCTGCGTGCTAGTGGCAACCAGCCGACCAGCAACTGGAGCCTGTTTCACCAAGTGCTCAATCGAGCACGCTGGTCTCCTTTGGCCGTGAGTCGCCAGTTGCTCCTGCTCATCGTCGAGACCTTTGTCCCAGCAAACGCTTGCGTTGATCTGGTCATTGACGAAACGCTGGAACGGCGCTGGGGCGCTCAGATCAGTAAACGCGGCCATTATCGCGATAGCGCGCGCTCCAGCAAAGAGCGCTCGGTGAGTAGCCCTGGGTTGCGCTGGATCATGATGGCAGTGGTCGTCAGTTTGCCCTGGACGAAACAGCGCTGGGCGCTGCCTTTCCTCTGCGTGCTGGCGACGACTCCAGAGGTGAGCGAACGGTTGGGCAAGCGACACAAGACCGTCGCGATGTGGGCGCATCAGATGCTCAGCCTCGTTCGCCGATGGCTTCCCGACCGGCCCATCAAGCTGATGGGTGATACCGCCTACAGCGTGCTGGAACTGGGTCTGCATGCCAATACCCAGCAGGTGACCCTGATCATGACTGGTCGGTTGGATGCTGTGCTCCATGAACCACCTCCAGAACGCACCCAGCACACCATTGGTCGTCCCAGAGTGGTCGGCCAACGCCTTGCTTCCCTGGAGCAGGTCTTACAGGACCCGCAAGCCGTCTGGCAGAAGCTCACGCTGGATTGGTATGGTCAAGGGGAGCGAACCCTGGAGATCTGCACAGGAACGGCGTTGTGGTACCGCTATGGATACAATCCGTTGCCCATTCGCTGGGTTCTGACCCGTGATCCATCGGGCAAGCGTCCTCCCAAAGCCATCTTTTCCACCGACCCCACCCAGGCAGCAGAACAGATGGTCAGCGACTTCATGAAACGCTGGAGTCTGGAAGTGACATTTGAGGAAGGGCGCGCCCATTTGGGCATCGAGACGCAACGCCAATGGTCAGACCTAGCCATTGAGCGCTCGACGCCCCTGCTCTTTGGCCTCTACAGTCTAGTCACGCTCTTTGGGCGAGCGTTGCACCCTGATGGCGTCATTCCCGTCGCTCAAACGGCCTGGTACCGCAAGCAGACCGCAACCTTTCGCGATGTACTCGCTCTCATCAGGCGACAGATGTGGGCCGTTGGGACTTTTCCCACGTCACCTACCGATCCAGGCGTGGTTTTAGTGCCCCGCTCTACCCTTGAGCGGCTCTCTTTGGCCGTCTGTTAGTAAATTGGAAATGTACAAAGTCAAGCTTACATCATGCCTTTTAAGTTATGATTACACATCGGACATGTCACAATATTTTCTCTGAGAAACAATCCTATCCAACAGAATTCAATCGTGACGATGCAGACAATCAGTGCCACACATACTGCCCATCCAGCAGCTGAAACCCTGTTTACGATGATGGGGTGAGTCAACGTTCCGCAGAATGGACATCGATAGTCTCCTGTTTGAAAGGATAAGAGCTGGGCCGCAGATGGGAAGCGACGAGTAAACAGCGCTTCCGCCTGAGGCAGGCCTGGATGGTGTGGGGCAATGCTCTCAGCTTCATCAAGGGCACGCTGGGCTTCTGCATAAAGAGGCGTCGTCTCCGCTATCCACAAGAGTAAATCAGGATCATTTCTATTTGGAGGATTGCGAGAGAGCTTGCAAAACTGTTCATACGCGTTTCTCGTTTGCCCCAGACGTGCTAATCGAATAGCGTACTGAAATGCAGGCACATCTTCTGACTTCATCTATCCTGTCCTCTAGAAAGAAAGATCAACCATGGCTGTGTTTCGGTATCACTGGGCGCTCTCGTGTAATATATACTAACTCATATTTATAACACAAGTGTCTTTTGGCCCATAAAGGCTATCTTAAGTATTTTTTAACGGTAAAATATAACATCGCTCGCTCTGTCGTCCATCGCCTCTGAGTCGAGGGGTGTGCGTCAAAGTGGGGTCCCGACAGAATTTCCCCGATAGATTCCGCTAAGGGCAAGCGAGCAATAAAGAGATTCTGATTTGTTCCGCTAAGCCTGGGTTCCAGGTTTGTTCTTGCCTTCTCTCACATAGCGGAAGAGTGTTGAACGAGAGATCTCAAGCATCGAACAGATCTCAGAAACGGAATGCTTGGATGCCTGATAGAGCTGTCGAGCCAGAGCAACTTTTCCTTCAGAGATTCTTCTCGGCCTCCCTCCCACTCGTCCTCTCGCTCGTGCTGCGGCGAGACCTGCCAAAGTCCTCTCACGAATGAGATCGCGTTCAAACTCTGCTAATGCTCCCATCAGGTGAAAAATCAGTTTTCCGCCAGGAGTGGATGTATCAATAGTTTCCGTCAGGGAGAGAAAATCTCCCCCACGCTCGCTGAGGAGATTGAGCGTCTCGATGAGATCTTTGAGGGAACGCCCGAGTCGGTCGAGTTTCCAGACCACCAGGGTATCTTCTGGCCGGAGAAATGCCAGAGCCTTTTCCAATCCCTTGCACTCAAATTTGACCCCAGTCATGGTATCGCTGAAATACTTCTCGCACCCTGCTTTTTTCAACGCATCTCTCTGCAAGGACTTGTTTTGCTCCTGGGTCGAAACCCGAATGTAGCCAATTTTCATACAATCTCTGCTGTAAGTGTCAGTTACTCATCTCACCTATCAGAAAATGACACTTTGATTATGGCACATTTATTGAGACTACTTGTCAATTTCAGAAGAGGATTGCAGTGATTTCAGAAGTGGGCTTCAGTGGACACAGAAGCGTCCATCTCTTACTCTTTCTTCTTCTGAAGCAGCTTTTCTCCATCTGGCCGCAGGACCCCATCAGGCCCAACATGTCGGTACAGGGTCTGACGGGTAATGCCGAGTTCGGCGCACAGATCGCTCACTTTCGTCTCCGGTTTGCCCATGGCTGCCATCGCCAAACGCAGCTTGGCCGGAGTCATGGTGTACGGACGCCCACCCATTCGCCCGCGTGCTCGCGCCGAAGCCAGACCAGCTCGCGTCCGTTCGGCAATCAACTCGCGTTCAAATTCCGCTAAGGCAGCAAAGATCCCAAAGACCAACTTCCCTGCGGGAGTGGTGGTATCAACTGCGGCTCCATGGCCCGTGAGCACCTTGAACCCAATGCCCTGAGCGGTCAAGTCATGCACGGTATTGACTAGATGGCGTAAATCGCGCCCCAGCCGGTCGAGCTTCCACACAATCAGCGTATCGCCAGCACGCAGCGCTTTGAGGCAGTTCGTCAGTCCTGGTCGGTCGTCGCGCGTGCCTGATGCCTGGTCCTGGTAAAGGGAGCGCTCCTCGACTCCTGCAGCCAGGAGGGCGTCTTTCTGCAGATCCAACACTTGCGAGCCGTCCGCCTTTGAGACTCGCGCATACCCAATGAGCATTCCCATGTGTTCGTTTCTCCTGTACCTATCTGTCACGTAAACGGTCCAGCTTGTTGAAAAAGCCATTAATAGATGAGCATATCGGACAGTTACATTATCTTTTACGCTCAAATTTCGCACGAAAAAGGTTAAATGATGAGATTATTTGGGCTTTTTCAACAGGCTGCGGTCGATTGTGAGATGCCTGTGGACCGAAGAAACGACGTTTGACAGGCAGAAGCCTCCTGTGATAAGATTCACGCATCTGTTCAAAAAGTAAGCAGCAAGGATATCGATGAAGCAATGATGAAACGTTCACAATACCTCCAACTCACCTCCATTAAGAACGTCCTTGCTCATCCTGCGGGTGTGTTCGCGCCGCATGCGGCGCACTGCGAGGAGTAAGAGCACAGACAAGCTCTCCCCATTTTTTATTCTTTTTGGGCACAGACCCTCTCTTCTTCGCATCGCGCCAGCACTTCCGATCCTCTTCAACCCTCTCTCATTTCAACCATATGCGCGTGCGAAAGGAAGCATGTTTGATGTTTTACCTGCCTGACGATTTTCTCCACTTTATGCGCGAGGTCTACGGCACAGAGGCGGCCAATGTCTGGTTTGCCCGCCTCCCCTCTTTCTTGGAGGAATGCGCCGAGCGCTGGCAACTCACGCTCTTGCCCCCGTTTGAGAATCTCTCGTTTCATTATGTGGCACCAGCTATCCGTGCGGATGGCACGCCAGTCATCCTGAAGACATCCGAGTTTTCCGATGAATTTGAGCATGCGCTGGCCGCGCTGCGCATCTTCAATGGGCGAGGTATCGCCCGTCTGCTAGAGTATGACGAGGAAAAAAAGGTGATGCTGCTGGAGCGTTTACAACCGGGAACCATGCTTGAGTCACTGGTGCCAGAACAGGATGCGCAAGCGACATCCATTCTGGCCGGAGTGATGCGTCAACTCTGGCGACCGGCCCCCACAGAGCATACCTTTCCGACGGTTGCGCAATTTGGGCAAGACCTGGCGCAGCTTCGTGCTCACTATGCTGGCGGCTATGGCCCGTTTCCACCCCGCCTGGTCGATGAGGCGAGGGAACTTTTCGCGACGTTAAGTGCCTCAGCGCAGGCACCCATGCTGTTGCACGGCGATCTCCACCATCATAATATCTTACGTTCGGGTGAGACATGGCTGGCGATTGACCCCTTGGGTGTGGTTGGTGATCCTGGCTATGAGGTGGGAGCCTCGTTCTATAACCCGATGCCTCGCATCCTTGAGATGTCCAACCTGAACCTGGAGCAGATGCTCGCCCGGCGTGTTGCTCAACTGAGCGAGGAACTGGGAATGGAACGAGCGCGCATACGCGGATGGGGGTTGGCACAATGTGTGCGCAACGCGTGGAACATGGTAGCGACTAGCCAATTGAGCATGAACCCACTGGGAATACTTCGCTGTGCAGAAATGCTTTCGCGTCTCACCGTTTGATGCGGGGCGCTCTCTCGTTCCGCTCCTCTGAGCGTCCGACCCTGCATGATTTGCCGAGGATGGGCCACTGCCCAGTGCCGTGAACTGCGAAAGCAAGGAGGCCAGTGTGCAGATCGGAAGAG
>DASTZT010000645.1:0-13827 GCA_035764225.1 Ktedonobacteraceae bacterium | reverse complement strand
GAATTGACGAAAATAGGAATCGACTAGCGTTGAGTTGAGATAAGCAGCAAGCCCTTTTGCAAGAGTAGGAGAAATACCTTTTCCATTACAATGAAAATAGTTAAGATGATTTTCAAAACCTACGCTTGAGCCTGGCATAGTTGTTGGATCATAAACGGCTGCAACGATACGTTTCTTCTCCTCTTTCGTTGAAAAGCGTTTGACTAATACATAATAGTTATTGGGGACTTGCAGCCCCTTTGTCTCCAGAGAATCAACAAGCGCATTCGGTTTCTTTCCCTTTGATCCAGGCCATATGATAGAGCCATAACCCACATGCATTGGAAATAAAAGGGGGATCGTGTTTGCTCCCAGTTCGTATCGTAAAGCATCCTGCGCACGAAAATCAACTACTCTTCCTGTAGAGACATTCAGCCCTAATTCCTCTAAGGATGTCTGAAACAGGGCCATATGTTCAGTAACCTCCTGACTAAAGGAATCTTGAACAATACGGATAAATAGTTGTGGGTCTTTTGGATGAACAATCTGCTCATAGCCGACATTATGGACAAGCACAACATTATCCATTGGTCCGGTACTGGAAGAGATGGTGACATACTTTGGTACTTCCGTGCTTTTTACTGCATGAAGAATAATATTTTCTTGCAGGACTGCATCATCTCGAAATGCTTTATCGCGGGCGTCAAACACATGAAGACGCTGGAGAGACATCGTCTGGAGGAATCGCTGTCGAAAGTGCTTGAAGTAAGGGCCATTGCAAAAACTGCGAGGAGTGATAGCAACTAATTCGCCAAAGGGGGCAAGTAATTGCGTCGCTATCGCAAGAAAGCCAGCATACAAGTTGCTGGACTCTATCCCTAATATTTGCAGCAGTTTTCTTTCCACTGACTGTGTCTGTATTTTCCGATAAGGAGGATTAAGAATCGCACAGGTGTATGCTGGCTTTTCGCGCTCGTTAGAAAAAAGGGTATCCTGCAACACTTCGACACTATCAGCAATAAAATCTTTCTGACGCACATCCCCGACAAACGCAACTCCAACACGCTCGCAGACTGATCGACAAAGCCGAAATGTATCTTGGATATACGGGAGCAAACTCTCATCAATTTCGTAAGCTGTCACACAGATTTTCTGAGGACGTTTCTCTCGTCCGCATAGATCAGTCACACAGGCAGCAAATAGCGACCCAACACCAGCTCCAGCATCAAGGATATGGACAGTGGAAGAGCGACACGTCAGCATCGATGCCATCAAACGTGCAACGGGAGCTGGTGTAAAGAATTGTCCAAGCTCGGCCTGTCGATTTCTGTCTTGTTTTCTCCCCGCATCAAGCCTGAGAAAATCCACGCGATCAAGAAGATCTGCATCTTGTTTTGAGAGAGCCTCACTCCTACTAGCTATTTCATCGATCATAATTAACCTGAAACTATCGCTATTTACACATCTCGCAAGTTTTTGGCTGCAATCTCTTCCTCGACTTCTTCACCGTTCCGAAGCAGCCATTTTTTCAGTATCCGACCGCAGATTGTCCCTTCTGCAGCCGTATTTGAATTGTAACAAAACGAATAGAAATTGTCACTTCGGTATCCTCATAATCAACTCAGGCATCTGAAAGATATGGTGAGTAGCACCTCAATAGTTGCTTAGTTCTTCAGGTAGAGATGTTCCCACATGTACACTTCAAAAAAGGCTTCTTTTTCCGGTACATGGCATGAAATGCTCATTGCCAAGTCGTAAGCCCTCACAATTGAGCTTCATCAATATTCCTTTAAAAACTTGAAAACAGAGAGCGTATGCAGCCATTTCGCAAACGTGCCCAATCTGCTATAATCATCAGCATATTTTCCGTGCAAATTGAGTTGCGAGCAGACAAGGAGGCCAGGATGTTTACGGTAGAACGGCGCGATTATGTGCGCCAGCGCGTGCTGGCAATGGCAAAGGCTGATTCGCGGGTGACGGCGGCCGCGCTTACTGGCTCGACAGCGTTTGGAGCTGGAGACGAATGGTCGGATATCGATGTGGCCTTCGGGATTGCCGCCGGTAATACGCCGGAGGAAGTCCTTGCTGATTGGACTCAGGCACTCGATCAGGAGTTCGGCGTGCTCGACCATTTTGACCTGCGTTCGGGGTCGAGCATCTATCGTGTATTCTTGCTGCCGGATGGTCTGGAGGTCGATGTGGCGGTGACGCCTCAGCAGGATTTTGGCGCACGCGGCCCGAACTTCCACGCGCTCTTCGGCACCCCTCAACAGTTGGAGCCTCCGCTACAGCCGGATACCTCCCACCTCATCGGGCTGGCCTGGCATCACGTTCTGCACGCCCGCGCGAGTATTGAGCGCCACAAGCCCTGGCGAGCCGAATATTGGATCAGTGCTATCCGCGATCATATCTTCGCCCTCGCGTGCCTCCGTCACGGCGAGACCGCCTTCCACGGACGCGGTCTCGATCTACTCCCCATCGCCGTGACCGCTCCGCTCGCGGATACGCTTGTCCGCTCACTCGCTGAGCCAGAATTGCGCCGTGCTCTCGCGGCAGTCACAAGCTGCCTGATAGCTGAATTGGCAGAATGGAACCCCACGCTCTGCGCTCGACTCAAGCCACTTTTGCAGGAGTTCGGCGCGCTCTAAAGAGAGCTTCTCAATGCTCCCGCCCTTTCTTCCGCGACGGCTGATGTCGTGAAAGAAAGAGTGGGAGGTGGGCGCTTACGAGCGAAGTGTCAGTTACTGGACCGTGACGTTG
Organism: Ktedonobacteraceae bacterium; assembly: GCA_035764225.1. Taxonomy (GTDB): domain Bacteria; phylum Chloroflexota; class Ktedonobacteria; order Ktedonobacterales; family Ktedonobacteraceae; genus DASRHT01. Next base: position 11,088 of record DASTZT010000645.1, on the reverse strand, counting down.
GCCGCGAATTCCGAGGTCTCCGTATTGGTTCCGCTCGTCGTGGTCGTGGCAGTCACAAGTTGGCCGTGAGCGACGCTTCCTGCACTGAGGGTGAGGCTCCAACTGCCATTTGCACCAACTACCGCGCTGCCGAGGAAGGTCTGACCTTCGCCATGCCCCTGGTCATTAGCTTGATTGCTGGCGATAAACACCTCGACTCTGGTGTTGGCAGGCGCTGTGCCACTGACCTGGGTGGTGGTCGCGTGCGCAATTACCGGAGCAGGGGTGTAGTCGTTGGGACCAGGAGGAGGGGTTTTGGTATTGATCACCCCCTGGGGAGCCAGGTCAATGCCGAGGCCGCCGTTGGCGAAGATCGAGTTCTGGCTGATCGGGGTATGAACATGGGTATCGGTAGCCGCTAAACCGACAAGGATACCTGATTGGCCATTGTGCGCAATGACATTGTTCTGGATGCTGTTGTTCAGAATTTGACCAGTAAAGCCCTGGGTTGAGGCGACATACACGCCATTGGTCCCGTTGCCGAGTGCTTTCGTGCCAGTCGCATCCAGGCCAATAGAGTTGCCCTCGATCAGGTTGTTTTCTGTAATCCCGGTACCGCCACTTCTGTCTTCTACGGTGATCTGAATGCCATTGAAGGTGTTGCCGCTAATCACATTGCGAGCCGCGCTGGTCGTTCCTCCAATGGTGTTATTATTTAGATTAACGGTAGACCCGGTTGTGAGCAGCACCCCGGCGCTGTTTTGCGCTGAGGCACCATTGTTGCCACCGTTGGCCAGGGCTACCTCTCCGGTCACATCGGTGCCAATATAATTACCTTCGACGACATTGTTGCTGCCTTCCGCCAGATCGATCCCAAAGTTGAAATTGCCGCTAATAATATTACGCGCTGCAGGAACAAGCCCGCCGATGGTATTCTTACTTGCCGAGAATGAGGAAGTGATCCCCTCCTCATTGCCAATCGCCACCTTCCCGGTGACATCTGTGCCAATCAGGTTGCCTTCAACCAACGTGGAGCTTGCCCCTGCCAGACGAATTCCCGAAGCATTACCACTGATGACATTGCCAGCCCCGCTGGTCGTGCCGCCGATGAGATCGTTGTTGCCAACAAACACGCCATCACCTGGAAGCCCCCCGGCTAGCAGGTCAATAACGGCGGTGTTGCCCGCAGCGTTGAGGCCAACAATGTTGCCCTGGAAAGTATCACCATTGCCAAGCTCCGCTTCTGTGGAGTTGCCGCTGATGATATTGCTGCTTGCGGGGCTGGTTCCTCCAATGGTTGTTCCGTCTCCAGCCGAGAGACCGATGTCGTCTACAGACGGGGTCAAGCCATCGGGTTGCAGTCCGATGAAATTTCCTTGAATGGTATTAGAGGCTCCAGCACTAATATCGGTCGTAAAGCTCGTCACGGAGAAGCCCTTGACCGTATCGCCAGTTCCAGAGAGCAAGAAGCCAAATTCCGTATTGTGAGCCGGGCCACCATCGATATGCAGCGTGAGAACAGCGTTGTCGCCTGCACTGAGAGGATTGGTATTGGCATGCGCCCCCGGCTGCGTATACCCATTGATGGTGGTATTGGTCGCTGTGAGCGCTGGCAAACCCAGGATGCTGCTCGTAACGCTAATCGTGCAGATGGGGCTGCCGTTGCTCGCCCGTGCAGTGCAGCCTGGATCGCTGGCCGGGATCTTAAAGACAATCGTATCTCCTGAGCCATCCTTATTGGCTTGATTGATTGCACAGCGTAACGATAACGTTCCTCCTGTACAGGAAGTGAGGTCTGCGGTTGTTGTTACGGTTAGGGTCGAGGAAGCATGAGCCGTTGGTGATACAGTCAACAGCGCCGTTCCCACCAACATCATGAGAGCCATGCTCATGACTATAGCTTTGCGGATAAAATTTTTCACAAAAACACCTTAGATCCTTCCTTCTGTTAATAGCAAGGCATAAGCGCCTTCACCCTTTCTACTCGTTTTAGAAGGAAAATATTCCCGTAATGGGTCAGTTGAAGAGATTTTTTTTCGTAGGAGTCAAAACTCATTAATAAGCCCTGAAAGACACCCTGGATCTTAGCAGAAGAATCCTGTTTTGAACTTAGGACGAGGCGAGTTGCTGTTGGAGGAGCTGGACAAAGTGCTGTAACTGACTCTCTTCGAGGTCGGATATAGCACAGAAAGTCATGCCTGACTTGTGCCAGAGGAAGAGGTGATAGCCCTGGCGCGTCAACGATGTATTCTGGTAGCTACTCAGGCTTGAGGCTGAAGGTAGGATAAACAGGTTGATGATGTGATTTCCGTGTTTGTACACGAGAGCCGCAGTGGTTCTACTATCCAGGTAGTCAAGCCGTCCACCGATCAGCGGGAAGCCTTGCTGAGCAAGATCGACCACAGGAGGAGCATAATCTAGCTTGCCATCAAACCAGGGTTTCACGGTATGCTGATCTTGAGAGGCCACATCTACCAGATGATTCACCATCAGCGAGCGGATATGACTGGAGAGCAACTCTTGAATCAAGGTTTCGTTAGCACTGGGAGCAGTCAAGATGGCGGCCACATTCCAGGTGATGAGGACAATAGCGACTAAGAGTGTGGCGGCAGCCAGCCAGCGCCACGCCACTTTCTGGGGCAGAAAGCGAAGCATGTCAGCGTTTTTTTGTTGGCGGAGCGCGTTGCGCATCCGTTTTTGCAGCTCTGGTGGGGCTTTGTAGGAAAGAGAGCTTGACTGGATCGCATCGTGTACCAACTGACGATTTTTATGGCTCTGAGCACAGCTTGAGCACTCTCGTAAGTGTTTTTCGATTTCCAGGTTGTTTACCAGGTCCAACTCCCCATCGAGATAGCTATCAATGAGGCTTTGTACACGATCACAATTCAAAGAGAGACTCCTTGTTTTGATAGTGAGCCAGATAGTCTTGCAGCCTTTTGCGCGCACGAGCTAGACGTGACATAACGGTACCCAAAGGTATTGCTAAGATGGTTGCAATCTCTTTATATGATAAACCTTCCAGTTCACGTAGCACAATCACCTCGCGGAACTCGACCGGTAAGTTCTCCAGAGCCTCTTTGAGCACTTGCTTGTGCAGATGTTGCAGTAGCACGTCTTCGGGGTTGGCAGATTCGTCATCTGTACTATGAAGTTCCTCGTCAAAAGCTGTGGCAGTTTCGTATATCTTTTGTTGTTGCCTCCATGTGTAATAGGTATTGCGCACAATAGCGAGCAGCCAGGGGCGACTATCGTTACCGTGCAGGCTATCAAAAAATTTATAAGCACGCAAGCATGCCTCTTGCACAACGTCGTCTGCATCCTGGTCGTTGCGTGTTAACCAGCGAGCTAGATTATAGGCGGCGTCCAGATGTGGCAAGACGCATTGTTCAAAGCGCCTGAGTTTATTCTGATCTCGCAACCATGCATCCTTCTATCGTAAATGAGGAACGCTGCTCTGCTTATGCTGTTCTCAATGGTCGCTAAGCGTTGCGAGGAAAATGCTTTTCCCACAATCTACTACGATGTGAGGTAACAGACGTGCTCTTTGCTAATGCACCAGTTGCTCTCTTCCCCACACATCTTTACTACCCCCAATCCCGCACAATCTCCTGAGCGGCACGCGCACCCTCCCTGGCCGCTCCTTCCATAAAGCCCTGGAATTCGACCGAGCAATGTTCGCCCGCGAAATAGATCGGTCCCTGACGCACACCCTCGTAGCCGCCGAATTGCGTGTATTGCCCGACTCGCCAGCAGGCGTAACTACCTAGCAAATAGGGATCACCAGTGGCATAGCTCAACGCGGCCCTGCCGGTGTAGTGTGGACTAATGCCGGGAAAGACGCGCTCCAATTGCCGTAGACACTCCTGAGCATAGTGCTCAATGTTTGTGGAGTCATCAATAGTGGAATAAGCTTTTGGTGGGGCATAAGCGGCTCCCCTTCGTCCGCTCGTATAATCAACCAGCAAACCGCTTGAGCCTGCCTGGCCAATGGAGGCATCCCAGATGGTTTGAATATCCAGGTCCGTGATGATAAAGCCGCTGTGAGAATGGGGCCAGGAACCATTTTCATACCAGTAAGGCTGGTCGAACTGCAAAAAGAGTTTGGAGATGGTGCCGTAGCCAAGTTCTTCGATGGCCACCCGCTTCAAGGCATCAAATCCGGCACGCTGGTAATCGACACGGCGCAGGGTGCTAAAAGGCAAGGCGAGGATGGCACATTCACAATGCACTTGCGAAATGCCAGAGGCAGTGGCGAACGTCAGGACAAGCCCGGCATCATTTTCGCGTTCGAGCGCGACCAGTTGATGATGCAAGTGGATACAACCTTGCGGCAAACTGTGGACAATAGCCTGCGGCAGTTGCTCGTTTCCTCCCACGATCTTGCAGCTTCCTTGTAGCGGCCCCGACATGGGCGAACCTCGCGATAGGCTGCGTGCCGCAAATAGATAGAGCAGGTTGAGCGCACTCTGCTCATCTGGCTCCAGACCATAGAGACCGGTACAGGCTGCCTTCAGCAGATGGCTCAACGGCGCATCGTGCCCACCCTCGACATACTGCTCGATCCAATCATAGACGCTCAGATGGTCGAGCCTGTAGCCCGCTTCTGTATAGTGAGCGTGGGTTGTAGGAAAACCCGCCTCCTGCATTTGCTGCTGCAAGAGAGGAGCTAGCGCCTGAAAGTCTCTGGTCAGTTCTTCCGCGCCATAGTAGCGATTGCTGAAATACAGCATGCTTTGCGCCTGACCTGCTCTTGTTTGACCGAGCTGGACGATGTTGAGGCCGAAGCGATTGATGAGCTGCTGGAGAGTCACATGCTCGCTATCGATAAATTCGCCGCACCATTCGCTCACCATCCCGTCGGCCCAGGTGGTCGTATCGGAGTGGATGCGACCACCGACGCGCTCGGACGCTTCGTAGATATCGCACGAGAGGCCAGCATCCTGCAAGGTGAGAGCTGCGTTGAGTCCCGCGATTCCCGCGCCGACGATAGCGATCCGAGGCATAGTTCTTCTCCTCTCTCGACTTTTAGTCCTGAGGCTTGTTCTCCGACTGCGAGTACTCGACGGTCAGGTAGGTCACGGTATCCCACGCGTTATGGATACCGATGAACAGAAGCAACAGCGTAGCCGCTCCGATGCCGAACAGTGTTGGTACAGGATCGCCTGCGAGCAAAAATGCTGTAACCACGAGCACGGTGTAAGCAATCAGTGGAAAGACCATATGCCATAACCAGTCTTCCAACACCGGTTTATAGTCAGCCTGACGGCGCACTCGCCGTACGACGATGACAACGTAGCTCATCCCTCCCAGACCACAAAGGCCGAGCAAAAGGCTGGCCTGCCAGAGGGCCTGCCACGGCGCACTGAGAATCGCGGCTATCAAGAGCGCGGAGCAAAAATGCACGACGTTTGGCGTGCTGAATGCCGCAATCGCCCCACCTGACCTGCGCGTCTGAACTCCCGCAACCAGGGTAATGACCACGAACATCAATCCGGTCAGCGCCGCGGCAGCAGTGCCAATGATAACGTAAAAGTTTGCCCAGGCGGCAAGCGGCGTAGCCGCAGCTCCTTGCATGATGGAATCTCCCTCGATAGAGTATGATCTATAGTTGTGTCTTACAACAAATCCGGGAGAGATGCAAGCACAGGTACGGTAAAGCAGAAGGCCGCTTACAGAAAGCGAGCAGAAAGCCCCGTCCTTTCAAGGCGGGGATGAATGCGAGTCCTTGTTTTGGGGTGGATTGAGCGGCGTAGGCTGGTACGTCGGGTCATCCCACGCAAGGAAGGCGTCAACCGCACGCCTCACTAATTCCGCGATGGCAAGCCCTTCCTTCTGAGCGCGTCCCTGTAGCCGCTCTATCTGTTTCTCGGTCAGGTAGAGATTGGTTCTTCTCATAAGTATTCTCCCTTGACATACAACACATATCGCTGTATGATAGTATCATAATCATGATGAAAGGGCAAGCGGTATGCTGGTCTACGAATACAAGTTGGATGGCAACAAAGCACAATACAGAGCCATTGACGAAGCGATACGCACGGTGCAATTCATTCGTAACAAGTGTTTGCGCTTGTGGATGGATGAGCGCGGCATCTCAAAGAATGATCTGCAATGCTCTTGTGCTGAACTTGCCAAAGCGTACCCCTTTGCCGCTCGCCTCAACTCCCAGGCACGTCAAGCCAGTGCTGATCGCACATGGTTCGCCATTTCGCGCTTCTATGACAACTGCAAGCAGCACACACCAGGGAAGAAAGGCTTTCCACAGTTTCAACATGATAATCGCTCGGTAGAGTACAAGCAAACGGGCTGGAAACTCGAACCTGATGGCAGCCATATTACCTTCACCGATGGCTGTCAGATCGGGCGTCTCAGGTTAGTTGGCACGCGTGATATCGAGACGTTCCCTGTCAAGAAAATCAAGCGAGTGCGGATTGTGCGGCGTGCTGACGGGTATTTTTGCCAGTTCTGCGTGCAGACTGATCGACAGGTGGAGCACATCCCCACCGGGGTCATGCGTGGCATCGATGTTGGGTTGAAGTCCTATTATACCGACTCTGAAGGTCTCACCGTCGAGAATCCCCGCCAGTATCGCAAAGCTGAGAAGAAGTTGAAGCAGTTACACCGTCGTTTCTCTCGTACCGCCAAGAAAAGCCAGAACCGCAAGAAGGCACGCAAGCAAGTAGCGAAGGGCTATCTCAAAGTCCAAAGGCAGCGTGAGGATTTCGCACGCAAATGTGCGAACACGCTGGTGACATCTAGCGATTTCATTGCCTATGAAGACTTGAAGATCGCCAACATGGTACGCAACAGAAAGCTTGCCAAGAGTATTCACGATGCAGGATGGGGCGCATTCATTCGCAAGGTGCAAGCCTATGGAGCGATGCATCATGTTCCGGTGATTGGCGTCCCTCCACAGTACACGTCGCAGGACTGCTCAGCATGCGGGACAAGAGTCAAGAAGACACTGAGCATGCGCACGCATATCTGTCCGGGCTGTGGTGTCGTGCTGGATCGAGATCACAATGCGGCATGCGTGCGCCGTTTCGGCGCTTATAAGATCTCCCTCATGAAGAGGGATGAGGCTGAGAGGAAGTGGCCTCAAGGACGCCTGACCTACCTGGCGGGGAAACCCAAAGGGGAAAACAGCATGTCATGGAAAGCGGTTAAACAGGAAGGTATGTACTGTGATGTACCGCAAGTCCTGTACGCATGGTGAAACCTGTATTGGCTGAACCCAAGTTTCCAGTGGTCTAAGCATTGGCTCATCGCAGCATACCTGTAGCGATGTCACCGGAAGGCGCATATTTTTTTTGCGTATGCGTTACCCTCTCTCCGATGAACGACCAGAAGTGATCTGGTTCAAGGAAACGAACTGGGCACCTACACGTACTCAACGTCTTATACGCGCAAATACGGGATCATCTACGGGTGCGAGCCTATGATGACGGAGTTTCCATACTACTCAAACGTTCAGAGTAATATCTGAGACATGGGGAAGGGAAACAGGGAAATGCACCAAACACAAGAGAATGATGAGGCCGCGAGATGCATAAGTCCAAGTCTATATTCACTTGTTCAGGTGCAGGAACCGGAGAGCCGGGTGCATCGAAAGGTGCAAGCCCTGGTTCGGAGAGGGACGGACAGAAAAGGTCTGGAAGCAGAACCTCGCTGGCCGTCTACTCTACAACATTCTGGCGGCGGGACTCGTCGCGTCGGTCTGTGGAGGGGATGTAAGACCCATTGACCCGAAAGGGCAATTGGCAATCTCCGGTGAAGCAGAAAGCCCCATTCGTGAGGATGGGAATCCCCTGCCCTTCTAGGCACGGGGAGGATGTCAACTAGCAGCAAAAGGACGGCTTCATGACGGAGAAACGTGATAGCGCAAGTATTCAAAATGCCTGTACCCGTTTCCTTACCCATCATTATCGGCAAACCCCTCACCAGGTTCTGAGCGATCTGGCGCAGGCAGCAGATCCCACACTCCAGGCGGATCGCTATGGGCAGGGCCAGCTCATCGCTCAATTCGAGGAAGAAATCGCGACGTTGCTGGGGAAGGAAGCCGCAGTATTCATGCCCAGCGGAACGATGTGTCAGCAAATCGCATTACGCATCTGGGCCGACCGACGTAAGATGGCCAGCGTCGCCTTTCATCCAACGAGCCACCTGGAGATTCACGAACATCATGCCTATCAACTACTTCACGGCATTCACGGCATTCTGCCTGGCTCTCCTTATCGCTTACTGACGCCACAGAACTTGCAAGCCGTTGCCGAGCCAATAGGCACCCTGCTGCTAGAATTACCACAGCGCGAAATCGGCGGGCAATTACCTGCCTGGGAAGAACTGGTCGAAATGATCGAGTGGGCACGCGCACACGACATTCCTACGCACCTGGACGGAGCTCGTCTCTGGGAATGCCAACCCTTCTACGAAAGAACGTATGCTGAGATCGCAGCACTGTTTGATACTGTCTACGTCTCTTTCTACAAAGTGCTGGGAGGGATCGCGGGCGCGGCACTGGCGGGACCGGCTGATGTGATCGCGGAAGCGCGCGTCTGGCAGCGCAGGCATGGAGGCAATCTGATCCATCTCTTCCCCTATGTGCTTTCAGCCAGAAAGGGACTGACCGACCGTCTTGGACGCATGATAGAGATGTATTGCGCAAAGGCCAGGGGCGTCGCAGGCGTACTCGCGTCTTTTCCTCAGATCCAGGTTATGCCCAATCCGCCCCACACCAATATGATGCATGTATTTTTGCGTGGGGATCGCGCCAAATTGGTAGACGCGGCCCTCGACGTTGCTGAGGAAAAGGGCGTATGGCTTTTTGCTGACCTTACCCCTACCCAGATCCCCGCCTACCACAAGTTCGAACTGACGGTGGGGGATGCTACGCTCGATCTGACGGACGAGGAAATTGGTGGATTATTCCAGCTCCTTTTTGCGAAGGCAGAAGCTGAAATAGAGAGAGCACCACGATGAAGCAAGCGTATCGCTCTGGCCAACAGTTTGGCGCTTACCGCCTGATATGTCCTTTAGGCCAGAGCGATCATTCTGTCGTCTACCTGGGTGAAGATCTTCATGCGCGTACGCAGGTTGCTATCAAGCTGTTGGAGGGACAGTACACAGAACGGGAAATGGCGCAGTTCCTTTCGCAAGCATCTACTCTGACGCTTTTACATCATCCGCATATCGTGCGCGTGCTGGATTACGGCGGTAACGATGGTACGACCTTCCTGGTGATGACCTATGCCCCCAACGGAACGCTGCGTCAACGCCATCCAAAAGGAACAACCGTCCCACTAGCACTGGTAGTATCGTATGTACATCAGGTTGCGGACGCGCTCCAGTATATTCACCAACGATTTCTGGTTCATCGCGATATTAAGCCGCACAATATGCTTCTGGGAGCAAACAATGAAGTCATGCTCAGCGATTTTGGCATTGCGGCGGTCTCCCATAGCATTGATCCGACACAGCCAGATAAATACGATTTTGAAGGGACCGTACCCTATGCCGCCCCTGAACAATTGCAAGGACAGCCGCGCAGAGGCAGCGATCAGTATGCATTGGGCGTCGTTGTGTATGAATGGCTCAGTGGAGATTGGCCGTTCTCCGGCACGTTCGATGAGGTAACACACCAGCACATGTTTGTTCAGCCGCCATCGCTGCGCATGAAGGGCATCGCCGTTTCGGTGGAGGTCGAGCAGGTTATCATGAAAGCGTTAGCCAAAGACCCCGATAAACGTTTTGCCTCCATCGTGGAATTTGCACGCGTGCTAGAGGAGGCCAGTAAAGCAGACGCGCAGGAACAGCCATCTCAAGAGAATGGACAGCTTCCCCCGAAACGCCAGTTTTTATCTCCGCTCCCTTTTCCCAGAGAATAGCCAGTGATGCCAGAAAACCGATGCACCAATTTTTATCAAAGCAGGACTTTTTCTCCAGAGCAAATCAGCTCAAGTTAAGATTTCTTAACCTGTGCTGGTACTTTTTGTTCGAGCAATCACAATGATATCTGACCATACATCGGGCTATGATATGCTGCTAACAGATTTATGGAGAGTGTCATCCTGTTTCATTGTATTTCTTCTGATAACGTCTGTACCTTTTGACGACAGGTTGTTCGGTCTTCCTGAAAAACAGCTTTTATAGCTTAGTACGGGGAAAGGCACTACTCCATAATTCCGCAGGCTTATAGAAGGGGAATGTGCAGTGCGGCAAGCACGAAACAAGGCTTGCGCATGCTGGAAAGAGGTAAGTTAGACAGATGTTTAAGCAGCAGCGACGTAGATTACGGCAGAGACCAGCGCGGCGATGGCGTTTTTCGCCGCTCCTTCTCATCGGTGCAAGCGTGCCGCTTCTGCTGGTTTTAATCGCAAGCGCCGTCTTTATTTTTCCACGCTTTGATTCGCAAGCGGCGGCTTTAAAAGCCGTGAATATGAACTGTACGCTGATTGTGCCAGCCAATCCATTAACAGCGCAAGGATTGGCAACTCCTTACCAACTTGTTGCGACGAACCCAAAGAAAGGAGCGTGCAAAGAGGCAAATGCGATGCAGGCTGCGTTTGTTCAGGGGGCAATCATCGACCCTGCCACTGGAGCAGTTTCTATTTATGATCCGCTGGTGATTGACAAAGGGACGCAGCCAGCTGCCGTGCCGACTGTACCTCGACTCCCGGCGAATGCCATCATCGGGCTCTGGTTTGGTTTCAATGGAGCCAATCTTACGCTTAAGGGCACAAACGGCAGTCTGGCACAGGGCATGTGTGTCAATGGCGTTCGGAGATCTGTTTTTGGACAATTTGCTTACTGCAACGCTCCTGCCTTTTTCACCGCTGCGAATCAAGCTATTCAGGTAGGGAAATTGCAAGTTCCTCCTCTGGGCATGGGAAACGACGGCAAACCCTGTCCTTCCGTACGCGATTTTACCGTCGTGGATATGGATCAGAGCGATAATGTGACCACCGCGTATCTGGCAACGCGCAACGGGGCAACAGCACAGATGAATGCGGCTAACGTCGCTACCATGCCAAACGCGCAGATGCTGGTTAACGCCAGCGATAATCGCCTGGTAGCAGTGGCCCTGGATGGTGCGCTTGGCTGCACTCCCTG
>DASTZT010000644.1:0-5554 GCA_035764225.1 Ktedonobacteraceae bacterium | reverse complement strand
TGATCTAATGCAGATACTCCAAAGATAAAGCAAAGCCATACATGGTAAAATAGGTAACAATCGCGGTTATAGGTAACAAAACTAAACTTGGCTAAAGGGGCTGGCGTGCCAAAAAGTACTGAATGTAAGATCAACTGGTCTTCCGAGCATGAGATATACGAATGCTTAGAGAACCACGGACAAGTAAGAAGCATCCTGCACGATGATTATCAGCAATTGCAGGAATGGTTAGGCAGAGTATCTTCTTTCGCCTTTTCTGGCAAGGTTGGCAGTTGTACCATTCGTCGTGAACCGGCTCAACAAAAACATGGCTACTGGTATGCATATCATAGAAATGGCAAGCGGCTACAGAAAAAATATCTGGGGAAAAGCGAGGCCGTAACCATCGGGCTGCTAGAGCAGGTCGCCTCTCTCTTTACATCCGCATCAGCAGAACCCACGAAGGCTATAGAGGAGCAACCCGCTACCCATAGACTCAAGTCAGCGCAGTCGGATGATCCGCTTCTGGAGACGAAACTGAGAATCCCATCTCCTCCACTACACGCCCTCCCTCGTCCCCGTTTGCTCGAACGCCTACAGGTCGCGCTTATCAGACCACTCACGCTGATTTCAGCCTCGGCTGGATCAGGGAAAAGCACCTTGCTGAGCAGTTGGCTATCACAGCAAACAGAGATTCGCGCGGGCTGGATCACGCTAGAGCGCGATGATAACGAGCCAGCAAGGCTATGGAGGCTCATCTTTAGCGTATTCGAGCGATTGTGTCCAGGATCAGGTGAAGGACCGCTCATGCTCCTACGGACACGGCGACAACCAAATAGAGAGCGCATGCTGACTGCACTGCTCAATCAGTTGGAGGCCAGCAAACAAGAGATGGTCCTGGTGCTGGACGATTATCATTATGTAAGCGATCCAGCGCTTTCACAAGGGATGGCTTTCTTGTTAGAGCACCTGCCGAGCCATGTTCATGTAATTATATCCACGCGCCTTGATCCGCCCTTGCCACTGGCGCGCCTGCGGATGCACGATCAATTGCTGGAGTTGCGTAGCGCAGATCTCTATCTTATCCCCAGCGAATTGAGAGCATTTCTCAACAGGAATGGCAAACTCACGCTCTCTAATGAAGAGATTGATATGCTCTTTGCACACACGGAAGGTTGGATCGCAGGCCTGCAACTGATCGCCATCCTGCTCCGGCAGCACGCTACGTATACTAACATCATCAAGGCTTTGAGCAGTGGGCATCGCTATATTGCTGATTACCTTATCCAGGAAGTACTGGAACACCTGCCAACCCATATTCAGCGCTTTCTTCTCTTTACCTCCGTACTGGAGCGGCTCCAGGGAAAACTCTGCGAGGCAGTTACCGGGCAACCAGATGGACAAACGACCCTGGCATGGCTGGAGCAGTCCAATCTTTTCCTCATCCCGCTCGACGACGAACAGCAATGGTATCGCTATCATCATCTTTTTGCGGAAACGCTGCGCCAGCAACTCTTGCAAAAAGAGCCTGAACTGGTAACAGTTTTGCACCAGAGGGCCATACGCTGGTTCAAGGAACAAGGCATGGTAGCAGAGGCGATTGGACATGCCAGAGAGATCGGCGACGTTGAAACAATCGCGACGCTTACCGAAACCACCGGAATGGAAATGATCGTGCATAACGAAGTTGCCAGCATCATGCCCTGGGTAAACCTGTTGCCAAAAGCAACGCTTTTCACACGCCCAATGCTCTTCGTCTATGCCTGCTGGGACATGATCGCAATCAATCGCTATCAGGTGGCAGTGGATATGCTCCAGGAGTACGCACATTTTCATCAGCTTCCAGCACTAGAAACGACGGATGCCGATAACCTGGAACAAGCCATCTGTACACATATGCTTACAAACACTGTTTCTCGCGTGCATCGCGACGAAAAAGCCAGAGGTCACACCATCGAACGCTTTCTCAATCTATATGGCACGCTGGCTGTGCTGCGGGATAATCGCGTGGTATTCAGTCAGGAGCTGAGCAGCAGGGCCAGTACCTACGTTCAGCATCTTAATAGAGGCAACAGAGGACCATCCTGGCTGATCGCGCTCTGGCAGGGCGATGTCTCTGAAGCCATCAAAAGGCTGGAAGAGGATCTGTCAGCCTTGCTCGCCAATCAATACAATATTCTGAGTTTTGCTATTATCTCTACACTGACACATCTGCTCTCCCTGACGGGACAGCTACATAAAACGATGCAGATCGCGCATCGTGTTCTCCAGGCAGAGAAGACTGCTAATATACGTATACATCAGGGACCAGCTTATGTTGCTCTTGGCTTAATCGCATATGAATGGAATGATTTAGGACAAGCAGAAGACTCTTTGCAGAGAGGCATTACCCTTTGTCAGCAATTCGATAGCGTAGAAGCGCTCCTCAATGGTCTCTATGGGCTAGTGAAGATACGGCTGCTGCGAGGCGATGAGGCCGGAGCAAGAAAGCTTTTGCAGGAGAACGAGAGGATATTGAAGTCAATAGGAGAAGATAGTACTGACCTTAGCAGGGCGCTGAACGAATGGCGAGCGCAGGTAGCAATAGCGCTGGGAGACCTCAGAGACGCTCAACACTGGATACAGGAGATCCCATTGGAGGCCGATCTCACAGTACATTCGAATCTTCTACTAGAAGGATGCTATCTGTTACAGGCACGCCTCTTGCTCAAATCCTCGCGCTTGTCGGAAGCCGAGCACCTGGAGCAGGCGCTCAGTGTGGCGGCAGAGGCACAAAAGCGATGGGGCAGCCTGCTCAAAATCCACATGCTCCAGGCATTACTCTACCAGGCGCAGGGGAAACGGGAACAGGCGCTTGACATGCTCGCATGTGCGCTCAGCTATGGTGAAGCGGAAGGCTATCAACGCACTTTGCTTGATGAAGGTATGCCCATGCTCATGCTACTCACTGAACTGCGCGAGGTCAGGCACAACACAAAGAACTCTAACTACCTAAACCATCTCATCTCTCTATTAAGTAGGGAACTGAAAGAGCAAAGTAGTACTTACAGGGGAGAACTGCCCCCGCTTGAACAGCTAAGCAAACGCGAGCGCGAAATTTTGCAGTTAATGGGCGAAGGAAAATCAAATCGTGAAATCGCTCAGCAGCTTGTCATTGCCGTCAGTACTGTCAAATCGCACCTCCATACTATTTACGGCAAACTCCAGGTTCAGAGCCGCACCCAGGCCATCATCCGCGCCAACACACGACACTTGCTCTAAAACGCTAACACATCAAGAATATCTTCCTACTTTTTCCATCTTTAGTTGGAAGCCTTTTCACCGTTTTGTCGGTATACTTCCTCATGGACAAAGAAACCGTTTTTTCCTTTCTCTGCCCATCACCTCGTGATCAATGCCTAAAACAGCGTTATGAGGTGTTTTTCCAGGGTGTCCCTGACTTCGACCTTAAGTCGAAGGGCCTGTTTCTCAAGTAACGTCAAGAGGAGAAGAAGATCATGAGTACTACTCCATCTTCCACCGATCTAGCAAACATCGGACAGACTACCAAAACCAACGCTATCAGAGGGATCATCGTCAGTATAGTGATCAATGGCGCTTTCCCTTTTCTTATTTACTGGGTCCTGACGGATCATACGTCCATTTCGCCATTCCTCGCGCTGGTTGCCACGGGTATCCCCTCGCTTCTCCACACTCTTGTGGGCCTTCTGCGCCAGAAACGCATCGATTTTCTGGCGGGCCTCGTGCTGGCAGGGGTTGCCATCTCTGTCATCATTACGCTCCTGGGCGGAGACTCAAAGGTCTACCTGATCCGCGAGTCGTTCTTTACGATCACCTTTGGCCTGGCCCTGCTAGTTTCCCTCGCCCTGCCCAAGCCAATCATGTTTTACCTGGCTCGTCACTTCGCCTCTGGCAACGATCCGTCAAATATTGTTCGCTTTAACTCATTATGGCAGGAGCACGAGAACTTTCGCCGTCGGCTGCGCGTGATGACGGCTGTCTGGGGCATTGGCTTACTTCTGGAGGCTATCATCCGCATCACGCTGGTCATTATGTTGAGTGTCCAGCAATTCCTGGCGGTCTCGCCGTTTGTCCTCTATGGCATAACTGCAATCCTGGTCATCTGGACCTTCAGGTTTGGCAGGAGTAGCCGCCAACGCGGTACAGAGTTGGAGCGTGGCATGGCTGCGCAAGGGCAGGTCGCCTCCCCCATTGCTGCATCAGCTGAGAGCACGGAATGACCCTTTGCGTGGTGGCAGCACTCGCCGACGCGATCTAGACGAACGGGCAAGAAGACCTGACGCGAGGAGTGCGTTAGCAGAGTATTGGCAGTCTTCCCATGAGATCCTGGTTGAAGGCTATATGAAAATCCCAGGGGAGAGCAAGCAAATGTGATAGAATATCGGCAGAACAACGTCCTATCCCAGAGGTGTGCGGTGCATGCATGATACGTGAAAATGTTGGGAATATCTTCTATCGCTTGTTGTGTAGCCTCGCCTGGCTGCTTACCCGTCTCGTCTGTCGCTATCAAGTGGAGGGCCTGGAACGTGTGCCGACGACTGGCCCTCTCTTATGCGTTACTAACCATTTAAGCTGGTATGATCCATTTCTACTGGCTCCCCTCTTGCCACGTAGGGTCTGGTTTTTCACGAAGGCTGAGATCTTTAAGTGGCCTGTTGCGGGCTGGCTGGCTCAAATTACCGGACAGATTCCGGTACATCGCGGCCAGGGTGATCGAGCTGCCCTGGAGCAAGCGCTGGCCTATCTACGCCAGGGAAGAGCAGTGATGATCTTTCCTGAAGGCACCGTTGAGCGACAAGAACATATGATAGCAGCACATACGGGCGTAGCCATGCTGGCATTACGCAGCAAAGTTACCGTCCTGCCCATTGCTCATAACGGCTCTCGTCGTATTTTGCGCCGCCATCGTGGCTGGTTTCCCCGCGTTACCGTGAAAATTGGTACGCCATATATTCCCGCCTTGCCAGCAGGCACGGCGCACAAAGCTGGCTTGCAAATGATAACGGATGAGCTGATGGAGCACATTGCTCAGATGCTCCCACCCGAAAACCGTGGTGTCTATCGCTAATTACCACTACCACTTTTTTCTTCCGTGCTTCCTACCACCCACCACTTTTCTATTCATTGAGAAATCTATACAGATAAGAAACATAACCCAACCAGATATAAACAGTAACCATACACCAGAGAGCTAATGAATTCAGTATACTCCTCACAGAGTACATGCACATATCGTACTCGATATGAAAGCACTTTTGATACAAATAATGGGGGTGTGAAAATGGCAAAGGGAAAAGATCCGCTCTCACTCAAAAAAGGAAACTTTATGGCTAAGAAACGTTTTTTATTTTCCCCCAAAAAAGCGACTATATGGCGTCTGTTCGACATTGTAGGAAAAACGAGCCTGTTTGTGGGAATTCTGCTCATACAAGCTGCCTTGTCTGGTTATGCTTCCCCCAGCGTACTTCCTGCTATAGGGGCTGCCAGTGGCATGGCTACTTACATGGGAGGCAACAGTCGCATCAATTATGAGGCTACCGAGACGCTCTTAAAC
>DASTZT010000643.1:0-5996 GCA_035764225.1 Ktedonobacteraceae bacterium | reverse complement strand
CAAGGTCAATGCCGTACTCTTCCGCGACATTAAGTAATGGCTGCCAACGCTTTGCCAGCTCTTTAAAGCCCATCTCTACCAACCCTTGAGGGCGTTGCGGCCAGGGATACATCGTATGCCATAACAACGCGCCTGAAAAAGTCGGCATGGCTTGCAAGTCGAGGTTGCGCGAAGCTTTGATCGCCTTCGTCATTTGTGCTACTGCCCACTCGGTACGGGCCTGTGGCTTGCCATGTAGCTCTTTGGGGGCGAAGGCGTCGAACATAATATCGTATGCCGGGTGGACCGCGACCAGTTGACCGAGCAGATGGGTGGCAATCTCCGTCACCGCCAATCCGTTACAGCGTCCCTTCAAATCGTCGCAATACTGTCTAGACTCAGCCGCCTTATCCAGATCAATAAAGCGGCTATCCCACCCTGGAATCTGTACGCCGATAAAACCCAGATCCTTTGCCCATTGCGTGATATTTTCCAGCGTATTGTAAGGGGGAACGTCCTGGGCAAACTGTGCTAGAAATAGTGCCGGTCCTTTAATCTGCGACATATTGTATGCTCCTTGATCTAGCGACTACATAGTTCTCTTGATTCTATCGTACTGTGTTCAACTGTCTTCTTCCCAACTGTGCGTTCCCGCTTGCAGGGGAGCCGGACGTGTACACTGGCTGCTTAGCTCGATATGCCTGCTCTCCCTGGAGGCTTCGTGGAACGCCTGCATGATATCTAAGACATGATAGGCCATGTCGCCACTGGCGCGATGGGGACGCCCTGAACGCAGCGCATAGGCCAGATCCGCCACGCCAATGCCACGATGGTTTTTCGTATAGCCATGAGACAATGGGATCTCGCTCCACTCTTTTTCGTGAGCGTGGCGCAGGTAGACGGGGCCGCCGAAGGTATTGGGATCGGGGACGCTCAGGGTGCCCTCGGTGCCATACACTTCGATACGCGGCAGCCGATGCGACCAGATATCGAAGCTGGTGATGATCGTCCCTACAGCGCCACTGGCAAAATCCAGCACGCCCGCTATGTGGGTGGGGGTGTTGACCGTAATTTTAGTGCCATGCTTTAGCTGACTCGTAATAGTACGTTCAGGGAAGGCCATATGCGTTGAGCCGGTAACGCGGCGTACCGGGCCAAGCATCGCAATCAGGGCTGTGAGGTAATACGGACCCATATCGAACATTGGTCCCGCGCCTGGCTGATAATAGAAATCGGGATCTAAATGCCAGTGCTCTGGTCCATGATTCATCATAAAGGCCGTGGCTGCAATCGGAGTGCCGATCCGACCTTCGTTGATAAGCTGAATGCAGGTCTGGATACCACCCCCCAGAAAAGTATCGGGAGCGCACCCAATGCGCAGGCCTCTCGCGTGGGCTGTGTCTAGAAGTGCCTTTCCTTGCGCCCGGTCAATGGCGAGCGGCTTTTCGCTGTAGGCCGCTTTGCCTGCCTGGAGGATAGCTGTACTGACTTCAGCATGAGATTTTGGGATGGTCAAGTTGACAACAAGCTCGATCTCCGGGTCCGCGAGTAGCTCTTCGACGTGACAGGCTTTAGGAATCCCGAACCGTTCTGCCTGAGCTTGTGCTCGCGCCATCTCGATATCAGCGCATGCAACAATGTTTAAAATATCAAATGTCTGGGGAGCTTGTAGATAGACGGAGCTGATCTGGCCACAGCCGATGATGCCGGTATTGACTTTTGAGTTCATTGCACCTCCTTGCGTATGTTGGACAACTTTGCCAGCAACCCAAATGTTGCTTAGGGTTAGAGCCATTTGAGGCGTTTGAAATAGAGCACGAGCATGGCGCTGACCACTGCCATAAACGCCAATACTGCGAAATATCCATACTGCCACTTCAATTCGGGTATGTTCACGAAGTTCATCCCGTAAATGCCAACTACGAGCGCGTCGAGCATGAGGATAATCGATACAGCCGTCAGCGTTCGCATGACTTTGTTGAGTTCATTGGAGACAATAGACAAATTCGCGTCCATAATCGTATTCAACTGGTCCCGGTACAGGTCCAGCGTATCAGCTAGCCGCGTGATATGGTCGTAGACATCACGAAAATAGACGGTGATATGCTCGGTGAAAAAGGAGCTATCCCGGTTGGTTAGCACATTAAGCACATCGCGTTCAGGCGTTACGATGCGGCGAAAGGTCAGGAACTGCTTTTTGAGCGCCAGTAAATCCAGGGTTAACTGGCGTTCCCGCGTGGTCCCTTTTTCTATAAAAATCCGGTCTTCAAGTTCCTCAGCTTGATCCACTAGTGCGTCAACAGCAGGGAAATATTCATCAACTATTGTATCCAGGAGCGAGTACAGGAGGATGCCAATGCCCCTGTCTAACTGTGAACTGTTGCGTTTCCAGCGTTGCTCCGCCTCCTCCAGCTCCGGGATGGGTTCTCGATGGACAGTGATCAGATAGTTCTGCCCGATGAACATATCCAATTCGCAGGTATCCAGTTTTTGCCTGCTTGCATCAAGATGCACAGTATGGAAAACGAGAAAGAAAAAGTGTTCATACTCTTCCACTTTTGGGCGTTGATGTTCGTGGCTTGCGTCTTCAACTGCTAATGGATGAAGCTGGAAAGTTGCCGCGATAGTAGCCAACTCCTGGTCCGTCGGTTGCTGAAGATCCAGCCAGAAAATATGTTTGGGATCGTTGATCTGCTCGGCAATTCGGTCCAGATCGGTCAACTGAGTAAAGAAGTGTTCATGAGTATTACAATAGAGGCTTTTAATCATAGTTTTCCCTTTTATGTTCTTCCAACGAGAATCCCCGGTTGGGCGAATCATCCGCCCGTCCTCTCTTTCATCATGCTTCATTCTATCATGCGATAGGGACGTTTTTATAAACACAAAAAAACCGGTCCCCCTTCTGAAAAGGGACCGGTGTACTACTGTAAGTAAAGCTCTTACTGTCTGGCCACTTCCTGCAATGTCTGTTGAGTCAGAAAAGGAATGTTCTGCTGTGCTTATAAGGTAATCAGCCCCAGCCGCACCCCGCGCCGCACAGCATCAGTGCGACTGGACGCGCCGAGCTTGGTGGAGATCGAAGAAATGTGGAATTTTACGGTATGTTCGCTAATTGACAAAGCACGGGCAATCAGTTTATTTGATAGGCCCTGACTGATAAGCTCTAGCACTTCACGTTCTCGCGGCGTCAATGCTTCTGAAGGTGACTCAAGCGTATCAAGGCTGATAGCGGTATTAGCAGGTGAAATTTCGTATAGCCATTGGCTCTGAACCGCAGGCAGGATCACCATGCCTTGCGCCACTGCCATTGCCGCTACCTGAAGCTGTGAGGCGGAAGCATCCAGGGGAACGATGCCCCAGCCTGGTAGTTTGAGTGACTGGAGCAAAGGTACGATCCGTTCAGGATTGTTTGTCAGAACAACCAGGGCTGCTGTAGGGGTGTTTACAAGAGCATTGGTGACGGCGTTCAGTTGTAGATCGTCTGCCACTACAACCACATCTATAGCTGGCAGATTCTCAAGGAAAGCGTCAGGAACGGCTGAGGCTCCTGCAATGTAGATATCCTCGCTTGTCAATAGTGTGTGAAGGCCAGCCTGCATCATAGGCGTAGGGGCTACAATAAACACACGAATCATTTTGCTGCTTGCTCCATCATCTCTCTCATGCTATCGCTTGTTATATTACAACAGGTTGTCAGCATTGAAGATGGCTAGTGAGCAGAGCAAGCGAGAATAGGCGAGCAATCGGACGCCTGCGGTTTCGTACCGACTGGCTTCAGCGCGTCCGATTACTCGCCTGGACCAGACACGGCAATTCCTCATCCCCCTCTAGAAACTGCCGGTTTGACCTCCCTCATGCTATCTGGCCGGAAGTTCACCTAAAGTCACGTTTACGGTCTCCTGTTGATTGCCACGATAGATGCCGACAGCGACCTTATCCCCAGGATTTTTGCTGACGAGCGCGCTACTTAGCGAAGAGACATTTGCTACTGGCTTACCGTCAATCTGCACAATGATATCGCCCGCTCTTAGCCCGGCCTGGGCAGCGGGACCACCTGGCGTCACATTTGTAATCAATGCGCCATGATCGACAGGTAAATTATTCTGTGCGGCAATCACGGGATCGACGCTCGTCACCTGTACCCCTAATGCGGCTCGTCCTGTGTGCGTAACTTTGCCCGATTCAATAAGCTGTGGCGCGATGAACTTGACCCGGTTGGATGGGATGGCAAAACCGACGCCGTTAGCAGGCGTGCGAAATTGTGGGTCTAGAGCCGCAAGGGTGGGAACTCCAATCAGGCTGCCTCGTAGATCCACTAACGCGCCACCGCTATTGCCCGGATTGATAGGAGCGTCAGTCTGAATGGTGCCCGGCAATATCGCGCCATTCGGTCCGTCGGCAACATTGCGGTCCAGTGCACTGACGATACCATTCGTGACGGTTTGCGTAATTCCAAGTGGGTTGCCCACCGCCAGCACTTCTTGCCCCACACGCAGTTTCGAAGAGTCTCCGATGGTGGCAACTGCCAGCTTTATCTTGCCAGGATCGATCTTCACTACCGCCAGGTCATCGTTTGGCGCTGTGCCCGCGATCTGTCCGGGAAGCGTGTGGCCATCGAAAAGGACAACCTGTATTTTTTGACCGCCCGCGATGACATGGTTATTGGTCACAATGTATCCGCGTGGATCGATAATCACACCAGATCCCAGTTCTCCGCCGTTCTGGGTAACCACGTTAATCTGCACCACCGTCGGCCTGACTTTCGTCACCACAGCCTCGCGTACAGCCTCGATGTTGCCTTCCGTAAGCGCTGGTATGCCTGTACCCGGATTGTTAACGGTAGGCAGAGCGGCAACGCCGCCACCAAATTGCCGACCTGCGAAAAGACCTATCGCAAATACTGCGGCAATGGTCAACGCCAGAGCGAGGATAGCTCCCGTGCGCAACCTGCCAGCAGGACGTTTCGCAGACCCACCGCCCGATGAGGACGCTTGAGACTGAGATGGTGGGGGCGCATGGTCATTCGGATTCTGCATGGCAACGTTCCTTCCCTTGCTGCGAGTCCACTATTTTCTGGTAATACCTGGGCTACTATGCCCTGGATCTCAAACAGTGAGACGCATTACAAAGGGGTGTTCAGGTAAGGAGGCAAAAAACCTTGCGTGGATAATAAGGGGTAGCTCCTGACCGAGCTTTATACAAAGTGATGGTGGAGAATTCCTCCGCCATCGTTTTTGAGCAGAAAACTGAAAAGATTATTACATCCGGCATTATACAACATCTTGTTGCATAATGCCGGAGTTCTAGCGGACAGAAACCGTCAGTATCTCTAATTATGGAGAGACGAAGTTAATTTTTTCCCTGTTGAGGATGACCCGCATTAATAGCTTCAAATGGCCATTCAATATTGAGGTAAGTGCTATCAGGAAGGTGCGCCCAGGGGCTAATGTCAAACTGAAAACGCTGCCCTTTTCCTAATGGATGAGAAAGAGGTCCCTGAAGTTTTCCTTTCCAGAGTTGCTTCAATTCTCCGATAGTCATTGGTCTTGGTGGAACCATTTTTGTATGAGGATGCACTTTATCTACCCAATCCTGTACAGCAACATCGTATACGATCATATGCAGGGTAATAGGAATTTCTTTTTGAGTTTGGGAATGAACAAAGCTAGAAGTCCCGACCGTAAATTCCTTTTCCAGCATTTCAATGCCTCCTTTGTAAAAAGCCATGTGAATGTTGCTCAATCTAGCTCTATACGTTTTTGACTAATATGGGAAGTATTTTATCATAGATTGAGCATCAGAACTATCAAGAAAGACAAGAAATGACAATACATATTGGGCTGATCGGAGACTGCGATCTCCAGGTGAAGGCGCATGTAGCCATCCCCCTGGCTCTGGAATTGGCCGCTAGCGAGCTTGGCTGTAAAATCAAGATTGCATGGTTGGCAACCCCCACGTTAGAACAAAAAGGTAAGCAGGCATTGGCCTATTATGGAGCATTCTGGGCAGTACCTGGT
>DASTZT010000642.1:0-6687 GCA_035764225.1 Ktedonobacteraceae bacterium | reverse complement strand
ATCAGCAAGCTTCACAGGAGTAGTCGTTACTGGCGGGGGAGTGGCTGGACCGGCTGAAGGTGTTGGGGTGACTAAGGCAAGTGCTGTAGCGGTGGCATGCTGATTCTTCAGCTTAGTAGTGGCATTGGCCTGATCGGTGCTGTAACGCTGATATCCCCAGATACCTGCGCCGATGGCTGCCGCCAGCACTACGATGGTAATAGTACTAACGATTATGCGCCGACGCCGTTGGCGACGCGCTAAACGCATTAAACGCTCCTGCTGACGTTGTCCTGGACGGTTTCGCTTTTGCGCCGCGTCCTTTTGATCCTTATTCTGACCTTTCGCAGTCTGTGTCATTGGCAATCCCTTCTCCTCTTGGGTTGTTGGCGGAATAATAGCAGGTTCACGTTACCATTACAACGCGATTCTGACAAGAGGGATCTTCGTACTTCAGATTTTTCAGTCTGGAAGTTTGCCAGAGATTTGCCCTTGACAAGCAAGTACTCCTGTCCTATCCTAAATTAGAACAGAACAAGACGATTTATTCAGGCTAGCGATTGAAAAGGACAGAGCTGAGCATGTCACACGGACCGCAAAGTATTTCAGAGGAATCCGCCGGGAACGAGGACCATCAGAATAGCGAAGCCGATCTCGCGCAGTTACCAGAACTGCCTCCTGGCATTTTTATTCCTGCGCCCGGAAAAACTCCACGACGCAAGACATGGTGGCCCGGTGCCATAGACGTGATCTTTGAGAAAGACCCCGCGTGTCAAAATATTTTCGAGGCTCTGCTCTATCAAGGGCTATGGGCGATCTTTTTTCATCGCATTGCCCACGCCCTCTATAAAGCACATATCCCCTTTTTGCCCCGGCTGATCTCGCAAATCGCCCGTTTTATTACCAGCGGCATCGAGATTCACCCTGGGGCGCAGATTGGCAAACGCTTCTTTATCGATCACGGGGCAGGCGTCGTCATTGGCGAAACCACTGTGATCGGCAATAATGTGATGCTTTATCACCAGGTCACGCTCGGCGCGACTGGCTGGTGGCGTCCCAGCCCTGGCCGCAAGCAGAAGCGTCACCCAACCATCGAAGATGATGTAACCGTTGGCGTAGGGGCCGCTATTCTGGGACCAATTACGATTGGGCGTGGCAGCAGGATCGGCGCAATGACGCTGGTGCTTGAGTCGGTCCCGCCCAATTCCGTCGTCGCATCCAAACCTGCTGAGTTGTTAATGAAGGGAGGCGAACCACTGGAGCAGCATCAGGAGTTGACGCAAGGTTGGAATGGCAAAGATCCCTGGGAGATGGATTACCAGATCTAAACTCGTGACGAGATCGCTTCGCTTTCTCCGTCAAAACTTGCTATATCAGCAACATATGATTTATACTACTAAAAAGACTTCATAGTTGTAGTATTTGCGAGGGGAGCTCGGTGCAGCCGGGCTGAGAGCACCACCGTTCGTGTGTGGGATACCCTTTTAACCTGATCTGGGCAATGCCAGCGAAGGGAACGCATGTATCATGCACTACTCGCAGTGATACCCTTTTCGTATCACCCCGACTGCTTTTCACCTTGCTCTATGCACACACTCCCCATATTCAATCGAGCGGAGGCCGATCATGTCATCTGAAACGTTTTCCACGCCGATCCAGACCAAACCACCTGGGCTGAGCGAACGTTTGCGCGCCAGCGTAGAGCCTCTCTGGTCGCGTCAGTTCCATCATCCCTTTGTGGTTGCGCTGGGCAATGGCACCCTGCCCCAAAGCAATTTTCAGTTTTACATCTGCCAGGACGCCCTCTTCCTGGATGTCCTGACAAAAACGTTCGCCTATGCAGTTACCAGAGCAACCAATCACCACGAGATGGAGCAGTTCGGCAGATATGCGCTGGATACGTTGCTGGTCGAAGCGGAACTGCACCGTCACTACGGCGAGCAATTTGGACTCACCCCCGCCCAGATGGCCGCTATCCCTATGGCTCCCACCACCTATGCCTATACACGCCACCTGCTCGCGCTTGCCGCCACTGGTTCGCTGCCAGAGATCCTCACGGCGGTCCTTCCCTGCGCCTGGATCTATGCCGAAATTGGTCATCACCTGGTTGATGCAGCCCCTCCTTCAGCCGATCATCCCTATGCCGATTGGCTCGCCACCTATGCCTCACCAGATTTCGACGCGGTCGGAGCCTGGATACGCGAGCGCCTGGATATGCACTGCGCGACGATTACACAGCAGGAAGAAGCCCACCTGCACACTATCTTTTTGCTCAGCACACGCTACGAATGGCTATTTTGGGAAATGGCCTGGTGTCTGGAGGAGTGGCCGTCATGATGTACACAGATCATTCATCCCTCACGAACAACACTGAGCAGCCACGAGCCTTGACCATCGCTGGCTCCGATTCAGGCGCTGGAGCTGGCATTCAGGCAGATTTGAAAACGTTCGCCGCGCTGGGCGTCTACGGCCTCTCGGCCCTGACCGCTTTGACCGCGCAAAATACGCTCGGCGTACACGCGATTATGGACGCAGCCCCGGAATTCGTTGAAGCGCAGATCGACGCAGTGCTTGAAGATATCGGCACAAACGCCGCCAAGACAGGAATGCTCTCCAGTCCAGACATTATTAGAGCGGTTGCCAGTCGTGTGCGCAAGTGGCAGCTGCGTTTAGTCGTGGACCCGGTTATGACCGCCAAAGGCGGCGATCTCTTGCTTCAGCCCGAAGCGGTTGCCACGCTACGCACCGAATTATTGCCCCTTGCCGAAGTGGTCACGCCCAATCTGCCTGAGGCCGAAGTGCTGGTTGGCCGACGTATCGAAACCCTTGACGACATGCGCGAAGCCGCTACTATCCTCCATGAGTTGGGGCCAAAGCATGTCGTCATCAAGGGAGGACATCGCGCAACAGAGCCGGTTGATATCTATTTTGATGGCACAAACTTTATTGAGCTGCGTGCCGAGCGCATCCAGACGATGCATACTCACGGCACCGGTTGCACCTTCTCCGCCGCCATCGCAGCGTTTCTTGCGCGTGGCTTCTCCGTCGAGCAGGCTGTGACTGAGGCCAAACACTACATTACAGAGGCAATTCGCCATGCCCCCGCGCTGGGGCACGGACACGGTCCCGTCGATCACTTCTGGCAATACGAGCGGAGACGACCCGCCAGACTCTCTCGCACTCACCTCATTCCACGCCTCGCTTTACACGTTTTAACAGATCGCGCATTATCACGGGGGCGTGACCTGCTGACAGTGGCAAGCGCCGCCATTGACGGCGGGGCCACGGTCATTCAGCTACGCGATAAGCAGGCCGATACCCGCTCGCTGGTAGAGCAAGGGCTGTTATTGCGTACGTTAACGCGTGGACGCGATGTGCTGTTTATCGTCAATGATCGCATCGATGTCGCTCTGGCAGTCGATGCCGATGGTGTTCATCTTGGCCAGGATGACGATATGCCAATCCAACAGGCACGACGACTGTTGGGGCCGCAACGTCTCCTGGGCATTTCAGCAGGAAATCCTGCGGAAGTTGCAACTGCCCTGGCTGCTGATGCTGATTACCTCAGTATTGGCCCCATCTACCCAACCCAGGCCAAAGCAAACGCAGGATCAGCTATAGGTCTGCCTCTACTGACCGAAGTAGCCTCTGGCACTACCATACCCGTGATCGGCATTGGAGGGATCACGGCGGAAAATGCCGGAGCGATTATCCAGGCTGGCGGGGTTGGAGTAGCTGTGATTACAGCAGTCGTGAGCGCAGCCGACATCAGCGCGGCGGCTCATGCGCTTGCTGAGATAGTACGCAAAGCCGGAACATAACGGCAGCATCCCTAAGGAAGTTTGACAAGGAGGTTTTGAGCAATGAACGATACGTTCAAAATAGGAACGCGTGAGTTCCATTCGCGGTTGATGTTGGGTACAGGGAAGTATGAGACCTTTGAAGTGATGCGAGCCAGTTTGCAGGCCAGCGGAGCAGAGATTATTACGGTGGCATTGGGCCGCCTGGATCTTTCTCACTCCGACCAGCCAGGCTTACTCGACTACATTGATCCCAATCGCTATACGATCCTCCCCAACACTGCTGGCAGCAAAACGGCTGAGGAGGCGCTGCAAATTGCCCGTCTGGCAGCTGCGCTCGGTCTGCCACGCTGGGTCAAACTGGAGGTCATCCCTGACCCGCGCTACCTCTTGCCCGATCCCATAGCCACATTGGAGGCTACAGCGACCCTGGTGAAAGAAGGTTTTGATGTGCTCCCGTATATCAACGCCGATCCTGTGCTGGCTCAGCGTCTACAGGATGCCGGAGCCGCCACCGTCATGCCTCTAGGCTCGCCCATTGGCTCTGGTCAAGGCCTGCTCAATATGGCTCAGATTCAGATCATTATCGAGCAGGCACGCGTCCCGGTCGTTGTAGATGCAGGCATTGGCACACCGTCGGACGCCGCCCTGGCAATGGAGCTGGGAGCAGCAGCCTGCCTGGTGAATACGGCAGTGGCTCGCGCGGAAGTGCCGGAGCGGATGGCCCTCGCGATGAAGCTGGGTATAGAGGCCGGACGCGCGGCTTTCCTGGCTGGTCGTATTCCGCGCAAATCATATGCGACCGCTAGCAGCCCACAAACAGGGCCATTTGGCGCAGGAGGGTAAGCTTATGAGCAAAGTCAAGCTGCCGCACCCTGTATTGGCCCTGATTACCGAGCCAGCTATGCCGGATCTCGTTACACGCATAGCAGACGCTCTGGCAGCAGGCGTCAACATGGTACAACTGCGCGGACACCAGCTTCCCGCGCGCGAGTTGTATACGTTGGCAACGACAATACAGCCGCTTTGTCAGCGTCATCGGGCGGTCTTTATCGTGAATGATCGCCTCGATGTCGGACTGGCGGCTGGCGCAGACGGGTTTCAGCTTGGCTCGCGCAGCCTGCCACTACCGATTGCGCGGCGGCTCGCGGGAGAGAACTCTTTGCTGGGAGCTTCTGTGCATAGTAGCGATGAAGCGCGACATGCCGTAGAGAACGGTGCCGACTTTTTGCTCGTCGGCACCATCTATCCTTCGCACGCCCATCCTAATGAGCCAGCAAGCGGCCCACAGAGGGTACGTGAAATCAGACAGATTCTACCGTCGTCCCCTATTATCGCCATTGGCGGCATCAGTGCCGCCAATGCCAGGGTGGTCATGGAGGCCGGAGCCGATGGAATCGGCGCTACCTCCGCCATCCTGCTGGCCCCTGATATCGAGCAAGCTGTGACAGCAATACACGTTGCCATCATCTCTGGATTGGCAGCGCAGAAAGCACAGGATTTTCATGAATGACACGCCCAATCAAGATACGATCACGATTATAGCAAACGGCCAGACGCATGCAATCACGCATGGCAGCAGCATAGCCGATCTCTTACGCACCCTGACGATCAGCCAGGGGCGGGTCGTTGCACAGATGAACGGGGTGATTGTGCCGCGCGAGGCATTCGCGAACACGCTTCTCCACGAAGGGGATAAGCTTGAACTTGTAACGCTGGTTGGCGGTGGATAAAGCCTGAATAGCTTCCTCACCGACACTTTCATCACCCGCCGTCCGTGAATAACCATATAGGAATGTCGCGACACGACGTTCCCCAACAATCCGCTTGCAAGGCGGGTTGCTCCCGTTTGTGCTCATTGCGCCTCTCGACGCTTTCGATTAGCCTTGCTATAATGCTCAGAGAGGTTCGTTAGTGATGTCGCTACTATTTGATTTCGGGGGATTCCATTGTCATTCACAACACACGGCAATTTGATTATTGGACAATCCGGCGGCGCGACCGCCGTTATCAATGCAAGCCTTGTCGGCGCAGTTAAAGCAGCTCTGACTGATAGCAATATCGACGGCATCTACGGGATGCGCTACGGGATCGAAGGCTTACTGAAAGAAGACCTGATAGACCTGCGCTGCCAACCTGCCGACCTGTGGTCGCAGTTGCTGCATACCCCTTCGGCGGCGCTTGGCTCCTGCCGCTATAAATTGCAGGAGCATGACCCTGAACGCATTCTCAGCATCCTGCAAAACTACAATATCCATTACATGCTCTATATCGGCGGCAACGATTCGGCGGACACGGCCCACCGATTAGCGCAGGTCGCACGACAGAGCGGCTACGAATTATTTATTATCAGCGTTCCCAAAACTATCGACAACGACCTGCCTTTTACCGATCATTGTCCTGGTTACGGCAGCGCGGCCCGCTTTATCGCCCAGGCAACGATTGATTCGACGATGAACACGCTCTCCATCCCCTGGCACTATCCCGTCAAAGTCATTGAGACGATGGGACGCGATGCTGGCTGGTTGGCAGCTTCCTCAGCTCTGGGCAAACGTACGGACGCCGATCCGCCCCACATTATCCTCATACCAGAACAGAAATTTGTCCCGGAGCGGTTTTTGCAACAGGTTGAAGAGGTCTATCGGCGGCTTGGCTACGTCATTATCGTCACGGCGGAAACCGTACGCGATGCCAACGGTCAGGCACTTGGCGCGGTTGGGCAGGTCGGGCTAGATGCGTTCCAACATCCGCTACTCAACGGGGCGGCGCAATATCTGGTAGACCTGGTTAAGCAGCAACTACAGATCCGCGCACGCTTTGACAAGCCGGGCGACCTGCAGCGCATGGCATCAGCCAGCATCTCAGCTACCGACCGGGACGAAGCCTATCTCGTTGGAGAGCAGGGAGT
>DASTZT010000641.1:0-2849 GCA_035764225.1 Ktedonobacteraceae bacterium | reverse complement strand
CGATTTCTAAACGTTTGTTGATCTTGCCCTTATTCTCCGTTTTGGTAATTTTGATGCCGCCGACCTCGCTGGTATGGTTGACATGAGTTCCGCCATCGGCCTGAAGGTCAAGGCCAACGATCTCGACAATCCGAATTTCCTCAATCTCAGGTGGCAGCAGATTGATTCTGGTCCGCACCAGGTCTGGTATTTCAAAGGCTTTTTCGCGTGGCAGCGTATAGACGCGTATGGGATGGTCGGCCTCTATCGCTTCGTTTACTTTCTGCTCAATATAGGCAATGCGTTCTTTGTCCAGGTTCTCCATTGAGAAATCCATGCGTGCCCGGTCAGGATACATTTGACCGCCCGTGACCTGGACGCTAAACTCTTTCCAGATAATGCCACAAAGAATATGCAAGGCCGTGTGTGTGCGCATCATGCGGTAGCGAAAATCCCAGTCAATGGTGCCAACAACCTCGGTGCCAACCGCTGGCGGGATGCAATCGAGCGTGTGCCAGACGATATCATTGCGCTTATTCATGGCAATCACGTTGGTCTGTGCTTGTTGATTATCCCATGAGATGACGCCACGATCCGCCATCTGCCCGCCCCCGCCGGGGTAAAAAACGGTAGCATCCAGTGCAATCTCGTCGCCTTCGACGGCCACAACTTTCGCCGTGCATTCGTACGTAAAGCTGTTCTGGTGATAAAGGAGCTTTGTCTTCATTGCTTTGCCCTTCTTCATTTGCTTCAAAAAAAATCCCCTCGCCCGACGCAGGGACGAGAGGAACTCCCGTGGTACCACCCTTGTTAGCCCAACCCTATCGCGGATACGACGTTTGGACTCACTCGATCTCGCGTATTTCTCTGGCTGCATTTTCGTTATGCGCTAAAGAACGACGCGCCTTCGCGGTAACGGGAAGGGACCGGCCAGCTTACTTCGTGGTTCGGCTGACGGCTCAGGAGTGATTTTCTGCCTACCCTCTGTGCCTGGTTTCACCATATCCAGGCTCTCTGTGACAGGTTGAGCGGCGTACTCGCTCCATCATTGCCCTATGCAAAATTTCTGGATTGCCAACGCTCTGCCCTTCGCTTGATATACCTGTCGCTATTAGGCTCCTGTGCAAGGCGCAAATTATTACGAGCGAGCGACCCGCGAAGGTGAAGAATGTAGTAAAAGTATGATACCATAGAAGGTGATAGAATACAATAGCTCAATCAAAGATAGTGGGAACCCGGTTCCACTTGTCACGGATGGCTGATCGGCGTGGTAACAAGTGGCATGGTTCTTCTATTGATAGAATCTTCAAGGAACATTTATGTACACCCTGGAAAAATTTTATGGACCGAATGCAGGTTACGTGCTTGAACTCTATGAGCGCTATAAACACGACCCTGCCCTGGTAGACGAGGCCACGCGCGCCATTTTTGCCACATGGACGCCGGAGCAAGCGGTTCAAGAGCCAGCGAGCAGCAGAGAAGCTGGCGAGCTGAGCGCCGCCCAACTGGCTCACGCGTTAGCTGTTTCCGCGCTGGCTCATGCCATTCGGGAACGGGGACACCTGGGAGCGCACCTCGATCCGTTGGGCAGTGCGCCGATGGGAGATCCAGCTCTTTTAGCGCAAACATATGCTCTGAATGATGAGGAACTGGCTCGCCTGCCAGCCTCTATTGTCGGTGGGCACGCGGCTGTAGGGGCTGGCAACGCGCTTGAGGCGATCAACGCGCTACATGCTATGTACTCTGGTACGATCAGCTATGAGTTTGACCAGGTCAAAAGCCCTGATGAGCGCAAATGGTTGCGCGATGCTGTCGGCTTGCGGCTGTATCACACGTCTCCTGACGAGGCCACGGCCCGCAAACTGCTCAAGAGATTGACGCAGGTCGAAGCGTTTGAACGTTACCTGCATCAAACGTTTCCTGGACAGAAGCGTTTCTCTATCGAGGGGACCGATGTGCTGGTCCCCATGCTGGACGAGATCCTCAGTGGGGCGATTGACTCTGAGAGCAAAGAGGTCATTATTGGGATGGCTCATCGTGGTCGCCTCAACGTGCTGGCGCATGTCTTTGGCAAATCCTATGCGGCCATTCTCGCTGAATTCGCTCATGCCAAACATGAAGAAGGAGTTCCTCTCACCGATAGCTTCGGTTTTGGCTGGACTGGCGACGTGAAGTATCATCTGGGCGCTGAACATGTGCTAGAAGAGGGCGATTCCGTCACGCTAAAAGCGATCTTATCGCCTAATCCCAGCCACCTGGAATTTGTCAATCCCGTTGTTGAGGGCATGGCGCGCGCAGGTCAGGAGATCCGCAACGAGCCGGGCGAACCTTCACAAGATGTGGATCATACCTTGCCAATCCTGATCCACGGCGATGCAGCCTTTCCAGGTGAGGGCGTGGTCGCTGAGACCTTGAATATGTGGCATTTACGTGGCTACTGGGTCGGTGGGACCATCCATATTATTGTGAATAATCAGCTCGGTTTTACAACCTCGCAAGAAGATGCTCGCTCGACGCCCTTTGCCAGCGATCTGGCGAAAGGTTTTAGCCTGCCGATCATCCATGTCAACGCCGACGATCCTTATGCCTGTTTAACGGCGGTCTGTCTGGCTCATGCGTATCGCGATCAGTTTCACAAGGATGTGATGATTGACCTCGTTGGCTATCGGCGTTGGGGGCATAATGAGGGGGATGAGCCAGCCTTCACGCAGCCACGAATGTATGAGCTGATTCGAGCGCATCCGACTGTGCGCGAGCTGTATGCACGTCGCCTCGAAGCGGAAGGCGTAGTCTCGCGTGAGGAAGCCGACGCGATGGTGAAGGAAGCTTTCTCGCTACTGGAAGAGGCCAAACGCGAAGCCGATGACGGG
>DASTZT010000640.1:0-13803 GCA_035764225.1 Ktedonobacteraceae bacterium | reverse complement strand
AAGAACATGAACTTCGGCCTCTTTTTTTGTCATCGCTTTGTCATCTTCGGTCTCTTTGAGCAATGGAAGCCTGATCTCAAAGGTGGAACCTGCCCCAATTTTGCTTGCTACCCGTATCTCGCCTCCATGCGCCTGAGCAATCCATTGGGCGATGGCAAGGCCAAGCCCTGAGCCTCCTGGCAGCTCCTGACCCTTTTGTTTGCGCGTGCGTGCTCTATCCACGCGGTAGAAACGTTCGAAAAGGGAAGGCAAATCTTCGTCAGCGATGCCGGGACCGTCATCTTGTACGCGAATGATGCCCCAGCGCTCTTGCTCACAGGTCAACTCCACATGCACACGTTTGCCGCTGCCGCTGGTATACTTAATGCCATTTTCTACCAGGTTCATCAGCATCCGGTTGAGATAATGCGAGTCGCCAGAGATGAGCAGCTCCGGTAATTCTCCAGTCGAGAGCGTAATCTCGCTCTGCCGCGCTAAAGGGAGCAGGCGTTCGACACAACTTAGAGCGATATCGCTCAGATCAACTGTGGCTGGATGGAGCGTAATTTGCCCGGTGTCCGCTCGTGCCAGGAGCAACAGGTCATTGACAATCGTTGCCATTTGCTCGTTCTCAGTCTGAATATGCGTCAGCACCTGGCGATATTCTTCCGGCGTCTGCGCCTGGGTTAACGCCCGGTTGATCTCCAGATCGATAATGGTGAGGGGAGTGCGCAATTCGTGGCTGGCATCGGCGGTGAACTGCGTTTGGCGCTTGAAGGCAGCTTCCAGGCGAGCCAGCATCTGATCGAAGGTAGCAGCCAGCTCCCCAAACTCGTCCTTGCGCTTTAAGTGCAAGCGGCGGCGCAGGTCGGTGGCGTTGATTTCATTGGCCATGCGGGTAATCATGCGCACCGGGCGCATCGCTTTGCTGGCTAACCAGTAGCCGCCGATGAGCGAGATGAGCAGGATGATAAAGCCGTGACCGAGCCAGAAATTTGCCATGGGGAATAGATTCTCGCGTGGGAGACCGATCATCAAGATAGCGATGCGGGTATCTTGCTGCAAAATGGGAACAACCAGTATACGATAATTGTTGGTGGAGGTGGCGGCCCACCAGCCCCAGCCATGTGTGCGCGGCCTGTTGAGAGGCAGCGTGAGATTGACTATGGTCTGTCCACTGCCTGTTTGAGCCTGCATGAGCTGGATGGCATTGGTTGTCAGGGGGCCACGCGTATCCAGGATGCTGCCATCAGAACGCAGCAGGAGCATGACCTCGTTGGTGGATAAGGTGATGCGTTGCGAAGCTAGCGCCTGCTTGTTGAGCAGGGCCTGCCGATAGATGTTTGTCGTGGGCTGGATATCGTGGTAGAGTTGCGTCTCCACCTGGCTATCGATTGCGCCTGCATTGATATGTGCCTGTAAACCATACAGGCTTCCGCCAATCGTGAGCAAGATCAACATAATCGTCATCAGGTACCAGAGGGTCAGACGAACCCGCACGCTGGCAAAGAAAGAGGCGAGTGATGGACGACGATAGGCATGGTGTGGTATCTGGTGTCTCATGCGTCATCCTCGCTCCTGTGCTGGTGGGGTCAGGCGATAGCCGAGGCCACGGATCGTCGTGAGCAATTTTGTCGCAAAAGGATCGTCAATTTTGCGGCGTAAGCGGCGTACATAGACATCGATAACATTGGATTCGCATTCAAAATCGTAATTCCAGATATGCTGTTCGATCATCTCGCGTGTCACCACTTGATTGGGGTGGTACATCAAATATTCGAGCAGCGCAAACTCTCGCGGCGTCAGTTCGATGGGTTGTCCCTCTCGTTCGACGCTATGCGTTACCGGATCGACCATCAGATCGCCGATCTCCAGCCGTCCATTTTTATAGGGGTGTTGGCGGCGCAGCAGAGCACGCAATCGCGCCAACAATTCGCGCATCGCAAAGGGCTTCACCAGATAATCATCGGCTCCACAATCCAGCCCTTGCACGCGATCATCGACGCTATCACGAGCCGTGAGCAGCAAAATTGGCGTATGGAGCCGACGACGGCGCAGGTCGCGGCACACCTCCAGGCCATTTTTTATCGGCAGCAAGATATCCAGGATAATCAAGTCATACGGCGTCAATTCGGCCAGATCCTGTCCTTCCTGTCCATCATAGGCGGTATCAACGCTATAGCCTTCATGGGCCAGATTCATCCGTAGAGATGCACTGAGGCGATGATTGTCTTCTATCACAAGGACGCGCATTGAGCATATTCCTTTTTGTTTGAGCCTATCTCCATAGCCAGTCGGGTTGTCCGTTCTTTGCTGATTATCCCATATCAAGATGACAGATCGATGACAAAAAGCAACGCAGATGTTCACGTTGCTGTCATCAATGCTGTCTATACTCTTGCCTCAGACACTAGCATGTACGAAAGAAACGAAAAGGAGTTTTTGATTATGATAGCGATACGGATTATTGTATGGGTTGCTCGCGTGGCTGGTGTGGGAGCGTTGCTGCTTGGATTGTCGTTCTGGATCGCGCAAATAGATCTTATCAGCATCCATATGTTGCTTGGCCTCTCGCTTGCGCTCTCCATGATCGTGCTTGGCATTATCATGCTTTTCATGCGCGGGATGAGAATATTGGGGGCATCTGTCATTGTCTATGCGCTGATCCTGCCCGTTTTTGGCTTAACGCAATCGCGGTTACTCATCGGCAATCTGCACTGGCTGATCCAAACTGCTCATCTGCTAGTTGGTATCGGTGCGCTGGTGCTGGTGCAGTGGATCTATACGCGTTACCATCGTCTGAGACAGGAAACCGCTAAAGATTCTGCATTCCGGGCCACAGCGTCAATAAAATAGTAAGGATATATGCGGGTGGTCCGGTAATGCTATGTTGTTCGATGAGAAAAGTTGTGCTGTTCCTGACGAGAGGCCCCTGCCAGCGCCATTGTCGGGAAGACATGGCGGTACAGGTGGTAATTGATGTAGAAGTCGCGCGGAAAGCCTGTACCCGTATACTGTGGCTCTTCCCATGTGCCGTCTACTTGAGTTTCGCGCAGATAACCCAAACCGCGCAGGCAGGCGGCATGTTGGCCCAGACCGGCTGATTGTAAGGCTAAGACGGCCCATGCTGTCTGCGAGGGCGTACTTTGGCCGATGCCTGCAAAGGAGCTGTCGCCGTATGAGTAGCAGGATTCGCCCCAGCCGCCGTCGCTGTTCTGATGAGCGAGCAGCCACGAGGAGCCTCTATCGATCATGTCTTGCACGGTATATCCGCTATCTTGCAATGCCGTGAGTGCTGAGATGACGCACCACGTTCCATAGATATAGTTGACACCCCAGCGACCGTACCAGGAGCCGTCTGGCTGTTGCGTATGCCGCAAGTATCTGAGCGCCGCTTGGATGATCTCTTCCTTGCCCGGTGTGTCAACGTGGGCCAACATTTCCAGGACATGGGCCGTTACGTCTTCGGTGGGTGGGTCCAACAGCGCCCCGAAATCGGCAAATGGCAGGCGGTAGACGATCTGGCGCGTATTGTCTTTATCAAAGGCTCCCCAGGCTCCATTGCTCGACCGCGTGGCCAAGACCCAGCGCGTGGCATGGTCTACTGCTGTAGACACGACCGATTCTGTTCCGGCTTCGCGCAACGCCAGCACAACGACGGCGGTGTCGTCGATATCTGGATAGATGTCATTCTCGAATTCGAAGGCCCAGCCGCCACAGGGAACGGGACCACAACGCACCTGCCAATCGCCGCCTGTGAAGATCTGTTCTTGTAGCAGCCAGTGTACCGCGCGTTGTATGCCGGGGTGGTCACGCTCTACCCCGGCATGATGCAGGGCGAGCAGCGACCAGGCGGTGTCCCAAACGGGAGACATGCAGGCTTGAAACCTCCACCCACTCTCGTCTTCCAGCGTAAAACCCTCCTGCCCCTCGATTCCCCGGCGCATGACCGGGTGATTGGTATCCATACCTTCGAGATAGAGAGCGATCAGCGAATACACCCAGGGCGGTTGGATGCCTCCCCAGCTTCCGTCGGCTTCCTGTCGTTCAACAATCCAATCAACCACGCGTCTCCGAGCACGCGAGCGACCAGGCTGCCAGGGCAACTTCTCGTACAATTTGAGAAGTTTGTCGGCCCACCAGAATATCCCTGAACCGGGGACGCGCGTGAGCAAGCCTTCGGTTCCCGGAACAACCAGCTCCGGCACGCTACATCCCAGCGGTTTTACTGGACGCCGGGAGAGCACGATCAGCAATGGGGCGATGGTGCCTCTAGCCCAGCAGGCGAAATCATAGATGTTGAACGGCACCCAGGGCGGCAGGTAGATCAGCTCTGGCGGCATGCTGGGAATGCCGGACCAGGGGTATTGGCCGAAGAGTGCCAGCCAGATTTTCGTAAAAACCCTGGCCTTCGCCACTCCCCCTTGCTGATGAATAACCTTGAGTGCTCGCTGCATGGCGTCGTTACCGGGATCAACCCCAAGTACCTTGAGCGCAACATACGCTTCAATCGTGGTGCTTAAATCGGCAGGACCGTCGAAGTAAAGCGCCCATGAGCCATCTTCTCGCTGATGCGTGAGGATGTGGCGAATAGTGCTATCCCTGAGTCGTTCCAGGCTGAGATCAAGGAAACGTAGCAGCAGGACATGCTCAGCCGTCATGGTCACATTTGTTTCCAGTTCGCCGCACCACCAGCCCTCGCTATGCTGTTGCTCCAACAGCCATTGCACTGCGCGATCCAGCGCTTGCTTAAACTGCGGCTCTGTTTCCCTGCTCAGCTTATGCGTATCCATCTGCCCACCTTTCATCAGAAGAGAAGGAGGAAGGGATGAGTAAGTAGCCTTGATGCTATGATCCCCTGTCCAGATTGCCTGCCTTCGTCGAATAAGAAAAATATAGACTATTAGAGAAAGTATACACTGCAAAGGTATAGAGCATTAGAGAAAAGCAGCAAACCTCTATCATACTGTTCGGTATAACTTAGCGTTTATGTAGGGGAGGAGCACGAATTATGGCGATCACCCTCCGTCAGAATATCCAGATCGCGGCGTATATCATCCGGCAACGGCTGAGGGGTCGTGAGAAGTTTCCACTGGTGTTGCAGCTAGAGCCGCTCTATCAGTGCAATCTTGCCTGTGCTGGCTGTGGCAAGATCCAGCACTCCCAGGATATCCTGGCACGACGACTTTCCGTGCAACAGTGCATTGATGCGGTAGAGGAGTGCGGTGCGCCCATCGTCTCTATTGCCGGCGGTGAGCCGCTGATCCATCGCGAGATCAACCAGATTGTGACAGCATTGCTAGAACGCAAGCGTTTCATTTATCTCTGCACTAATGCTATTCTGATGAGCAAGAAGCTCGATCAGTTCAGACCGTCCCCCTATTTTTCCTGGTCGGTCCACATCGACGGTTTGCGGGAGCGTCACGATCAATCGGTTGATCGGCAAGGGGTTTTCGATAAGGCCATCGAAGCCATCAAGGAGGCCCGGCGCAGAGGATTTCGCGTGACGACCAATACCACGTTTTTTGTGCAGGACGACGCGAACAGCATCCGCGATGTGCTCGACTTCTTGAATAATGATGTGCAGGTGGATGCCATGCAGATCTCACCAGGATACGCCTACGAGAAAGCGCCGGACCAGGAGCACTTTCTTGGCGTTGAGCGGACACGCCAGATTTTTCGTCAAGCCTTTGCGCACGGCAGACGTAAGCAGTGGCGCTTGAACCATTCTCCGCTCTTTTTGGACTTTCTGGAGGGCAAGGTCGATTTTGCCTGCACAGCCTGGGGTATTCCCAGCTACTCCGTGCTAGGCTGGCAGCGTCCCTGTTATTTGCTGGCCGATGGATACGCCAGTTCTTATCAGGAGCTGATCGAGACGACTAGATGGGAGCAGTATGGGCGGGGCCGAGATCCTCGTTGCGCTAATTGCATGGCGCATTGCGGCTATGAGCCTTCTGCGGTGGCCGCCACTATGCAGTCGCCCCGCGAGTCGCTGCGAGCCACAGTAGACGTGCTGCGTAGCAGTTTAGGGGCGGGAAGAAATTTAGCAAAATGGCGGTATAGAAGTGATGGCTGAGCAGTTACAGCGGATGGCAGGATCTGGCGATCTGGTATTTTTGACAGGAGCCAGCGGATTTGTGGGGAGCCATGTGCTGCATGCTCTGTTGGCGGCTCAGTATCGCGTGCGTGCTTTGCAGCGTCCGGGTTCCAGACCACTGCCTGCGCTAGAGGGATGTACGACTGTATGGGGCGACGTGCAGCACGCTGGGGAGTTAGTGCAACATATGGCGGGTTGTCGCTATCTGGTCCATGTGGCTTCCCTCTACTCTTTCTCACCGGGCATGCATCAGCAGATGATCGCTACCAATGTGCGCGGCTGTGCTGGAGTGTTGGAGGCAGCGCGCGTGGCAGGCATTGAGCGAGCCGTCGTTACGTCGAGCTCGTCAACGGTGGGGCCTGCTCACGAATCGCGTCTGGCAACTGAGGATGATTGGGATAGAGAGGGTGGTCCTTCGGTATATCACGGCTCGAAGCTGCGACAAGCTAGAATTGCCCTGGCAGCGCAAATACCGGTTGTTCTCGTTTTACCGACTGCACCTGTTGGACCGGGCGATTGGAAGCCGACTCCTACGGGAAAGATGGTGGTGGACTTTATGCGTGGACGCATCTTTGCCACGTTAGGCGGTGGATTGAACGTTGTGGCGGTGGAAGATGTTGCCAGAGCGCATGTGCTGGCGCTGCAACACGGACGCTCGCGGGAGCGTTATCTGGTTGGCGGAGAAAATATCAGCCTGTCCCAGCTCTGGGAGCGCCTGGCTCAGATCTGTGGTCGCTCGGCACCGACCATGCGTATCCCCTTTCCATTGGCGCTTGCACTTGGTCGGGCTGACGAGCTGCGTTGTCGGCTTTTGCGCGACAAAGCGGGTGAGACAGATGCGCCGCTGATCCCGCTTGAAGGTGTGCGCATGGCTCGCCATCAGATGTATGCCAGCTCTGCTAAGGCTCAATCGGAGCTTGGCTATGCAGCAACATCCGTCACAGCGGCTCTGGAACGGGCGGTGCAGTGGTACCGCGACAACGGCTATGTTCCGTAGCAAGAATGGGAGGCTGCTTGGGAAAGCATCATCCGACCTATAACCAGTGCATCTCACCATTATCGGCGCTGCGTGACGTAGAGATTCTGGCACCAACCTTCCTTGAGTACTGGGCGGTGCGTTGCATGCTTCCCTCTGCTCGCGTTAGCTGGGTAGGTGTGCGGCTGGCACGTTGGCAAGCTCCATACCAGAGTACTGGCGTAATCGTGTGTGGTCTCGCAGGGGCGCTCGCCTCTGGCCTTGCTCCGGGGACCGTTCTGATCCCTGACCGGGTCGGCCTTGCTGATGGCAGGATCATGCGTTGCGACCCTGCGTTTGTGCAGGCGCTGGTGACAGCCGCGTCCATATTGCGCTTGCGACCGGAGACCGGACCGCTATTGACCGCTCAAGCTCTGATGGTCGGAGTTAGTCGGCATGATTGGGCGCGGCGAGGCTTTATAGCTGCTGATATGGAGACGGGCCTGCTTGCGGAACGAAACCTGCGTGTGGCGACGATCAGGGTTGTGTTGGATGGTCCAGAGCATGACATCTCTGCGGACTGGCTACGGCCCACAAGGGCATGGTTGCAGCCGTCGCTCTGGCAGGAGTTGCGCTGGCTCAGCCGTATGGCCCCGCGTTATGCCTTGCGAGCGGCACATGTGCTAAAAGTCGGGCTGAGTGTCGGGACAGGCGGCGAGTTTGTGGGGTGAAGGTTGTTTTAGTGGAAGGAGTTGAAACGGTGAGCATGGGTGAAAACGCGCTAGATATGCTGAAAAAGACCAGCCGAACGTTCTTTATCCCTATCAGCCAGTTACCGACCGGGCTGCAGGATGCCGTCATGTCGGCCTACTTATGCCTGCGCTCTATCGATGAGGTGGAAGATCATCCCCGCCTGGATAATCAGACCAGATCGATGCTGCTGCATGCTATCAGCCATACGCTGCAAACGACCTTTACCGTTGGCGATTTCGCAGCGGTGTTGGGCCGTTATCAACAGGATTTGCCAGAGGTGACGCTGCGCATCGGCGACTGGGCCTTGCTTGCGCCTCCTGCTATTGCTCCGCGTGTATGGGAGGCGACGGCGACTATGGCGGATCGCATGGCCCAATGGGCAGAAGTTGGCTGGCGGATTGAGACCGAGGCGGATCTGGATCGCTACACATTTGGCGTGGCAGGCTCGGTTGGCCTGCTACTCTCGGATCTGTGGACCTGGTATAATGGGACAGCCTCCAATCGCGTCCAGGCTGTTGGCTTTGGGCGTGGCCTGCAAGCCGTCAATATCCTGCGTAACCATACAGAAGATGTGGCGCGCGGCGTAGAGTTTTTCCCTCCTGGTTGGCAAGCAGAAGACATGTATGCTTACGCGCGTCGCAATCTTGCTCTGGCCGATGCCTACACCAACGCCCTTCCTCCTGGACCTGTATTAGACTTTTGCTCCATTCCGCTCGCTCTGGCCTATGCGACCCTGGAAGCCTTAGCGCGTGGCGATAGCAAGCTCAGCCGTAGCGATGTGCTCCAGATCGTTAACCAGTACACAGCCGGGCGGATGTAATCGCTTGCCTCTGGCCGTCTCGTTATCTAGCAATCATACGCGTAGGTAGAGGGAACAATCTCATTTTCCCTCTACGAAATCGATCAACGCTTCTAGATCAGCCCAGGCGCGGGTGATAGGCGCGTCATGTGCTGTAGTGACCTGAGCAAGGGCTAAGCGGGCTTGTTGGCACTGCTGGACGAGAAATTGCTTGCAGTACTCCGCCGTCTGTGCTCGCACAAAAATCGCTAAAATCGCTTCTACCTGTTGCTGCGTGATGGGCGTATTGGAACTATATACCTCTGCTATTGCCTGCTGATCGTCTGGCTGTGCATATTGGAGCGCATGGAGGATGGGGAGACTTTTCTTACGGCGGTAGATATCTCCGGCAGGTAGCTTGCCTGTTTCTGCTTCGCTCGCCCAGACCCCCAGCATATCATCGCGAATCTGAAACGCCAGCCCCAACGCGTGACCAAAGCGAGCCAGGCCCTTGATAATCTCCTGATTGCAGCTCCCAAGCACGGCCCCCATCTCGGTCGCGCAGCCCATCAGGGTAGCAGTCTTGCGGCTAATCATCTCCTCATAGCTTGAGAGCGAAACCTGTTGCTGTCGTTCAAAGGACATATCGAGATGCTGCCCCTCCGTCAGCCTGAGCAGGGCCGTATCGAATAGCTTTGCCAATTGCAAGGCTATGACAGGCTCTACCCCGGCATCCAACACTCCCCAGAGATGGAGGCGTGCCAGTGCAAGTAAAGCATCTCCGACCAGAATAGCTTGAGGGATGCCCCAGATGGACCAGACGGTGGGACGATGGCGACGCTCGATATCGCCATCTTGAATATCATCATGCAGCAGCGTAAAGTTATGAGCCAATTCTATTGCTGCGGCTGCTGGCAGTGCTGGTTGCGGAGAGAATACTTGAGGAGGATATGTTGCGGCGGGTTGTTGCAGAGTCCAGGCCAACTCGTAGCTGAGCAGTAGCAGTTTGGGACGCAGCAGTTTGCCCGGATGACCGTCGGCGGGGCTGAACTGCTGATCGACCCAGCCAAGATGGTACTGCATTTGCCCATAGACTTTTGCGAGCGTCTCATAATTGATCTCTTCCGTTAGCGATAGCCGTTGGACGAGAAATGCACGCTGAAGTTCCTCAAGGATCTCCTGGTGGTAACGCTGAAAAACGTTCTGTATCGTATCTGGCATGGCGATTGGTTGAGAGGATCGCTCTATCTTTGCGCACAATAGACGCTGATCTCTCACTCCTTACTATAGTGATAATTGTGTTGGCTCAAAGAATGCAAGGTCATTACTTCATACTTTCAAGATAGCGTGTTGGAGCAGAGAAAATCATCAATATTATCAAAGGCGTAAAAATAAATAGGGAGAAAGCCTCTCCTGAAGCAAGAGGCGGTATGGAATAGTTGTGCTCAAAGCAGTTTCTGTAATCTGAGCAAATCCTCCATCTGGCCTGTCACTTTTAGTTTGCGTGTGATGTACGCCTGGATGGGATTGACGCGATGCTCTATGATGCCAGCCAGCGTATCGCTGTTGGCGGTCACTTTTACGTCCGGGTGGGGAACCGTTTGTTCTGCTAGCGTTGCGCTGCCATCTTCTCCAATGCTTAACGTGAAATCCCGCCGCAAATCGGGAAAGGTAAACTGCAAGGTTTTGCGAAAGCCGCGAAACGCCGCGCGCATCTCCGGTTGTGCCAGACGCGCACAAATCTGCTCTAAGTATGGAACGATATCCGCCATCATTGTCTCCTAATTTTGCATAGATAAAATCTCTTATACCCGTTTTGTCTATCCACAATGATCGTAGCAAGCAAGCTGTCGCCTCTCTAGAGTACATGGTAACATGGAAGTAATAACATACTACCGAGCAGAGAGAGGAGCGCATATGGCTTCGGCACTACTCAGGAGCTATGCTTATGCAAGAAAAAAGATCACGCATGAAAATTATGATTATATCTATCTGTCTCCTCACCTTGATGATGTGACGCTTTCATGTGGTGGGAGCATTTGTACCTATCAGGCACAGGGTTGGCGTGTGCTCGTGGTAACGCTATTGTCTGGTGAGCCTCAAACACCCTCTTCGCCATTAGCGCAAGCCTGTCACCAGCTCTGGCAAATACCAGAGGGTGTTTCTCCCTATCAGATACGGAAAGCGGAGGACGAGCAGGCTATGGCGGCGTTAGGTGTTGACTATTTATGGCTGAACTGGCTGGAGGTAATTTATCGCGTCCCTGACCTATCTGACCTCAGCGAGATTAACAACTATCAAGTTGACTTCCAGCACGATCCGCTCTTCCCAACCCTGTGCCAATGGTTTGTGGATCTGCATACGGCCTATCCAGATGCGCGAATTGTTGTGCCGCTTGGCGTTGGCGGCCATCGCGATCACCGCCTCGTCTTCCAGGCAGCCCTCGCTGCGCTTGATCGCACCACGTTGTGCTTCTTCGAAGATTTTCCTTATGTAGCTTATCTGCCAGAGGAGGTGACAGAATTGGCGAGGGTACATCATCTCGTGCCGCTTGAGGTAGACGTTACCGCTTGCCTGCAACAGCGTATTCGTGCCGTCGCT
Organism: Ktedonobacteraceae bacterium; assembly: GCA_035764225.1. Lineage (GTDB taxonomy): Bacteria > Chloroflexota > Ktedonobacteria > Ktedonobacterales > Ktedonobacteraceae > DASRHT01. The sequence continues at coordinate 2,640 of DASTZT010000640.1, read as the reverse complement.
TGCTATCAATCGCAGCACGCCATGCTCTTTTATCCTCCCACCTCTTTTCCAGAGCTGATCAAAGAGTATGCACAGATGAGAACGCATTGCCGTTTTGTCGAGCGATATTGGAAGTTTGCTTTGTAGCATGCTGACTTGCTCTTTTAGGAAGGATAGTAGCGCCCTTTCCATTCTGTGCCTTGCTTACGATAATGCCAGCGTATCGAGTTCAGCAAAATCAAGCAGCTCAGGATGATGGCAACCGGATGGAGGAAGCAAAGTAGCAGTGCTGTAAGCTTCTGCGAGTTCGTAAAGCGTATAGTTAGGAGGAGACGCATCAGGACCGCGATGCTGTAGCAGCTGGCTGCCAACAAAATGATCGTCAGCGGAAGAGGTACGAAAAGCGAGAGCAAAAGGAGCAGTGGTGGTCCAACAAAAAGCGCGAGATCGAGTACGATGATGACAAGCGCTGCGATCAACGAGTAGTTGTAAAAGGCGAAGAACGTTCTTGAGAAACCGACCCACGTATTGGCGAAAGATGTGTACATATGACAATGGATCATATCGTGGGCATCCACAAAAGCGATGCGATGGTTGGCTGCTTTGACGGCGCGGGCCAGCGCAAGATCCTCTAAAATCTGTCCTTTGATGGCCCGGTGTCCCCCTGCCGCTTCGTATGCCGGGCGGCGAAAGCAGAGCAGCGGCCCATTTCCTACCGCCAGGATCGGCTCTCGGCGTCGGCTTACCAGCGTCAGAGGCAGGAGCGTGAAAACGCGAAAGCAGAGCAAGGGCATCAGCAGCCGTTCTCCCATGCCCTGAAGTTCGTATTCCGACTGAGCCGTCAGCAGATCGACGTTGATGCGCCGCATACAATCGATCACCGCTCGCACCGTTCCTGGTGCATGGATCGTATCGGCATCCGTGAAGAAGAGATAATCGCCGTGAGCGTGCTGCGACAGTTGGTAGCAGGCAAAATTTTTCCCGACCCAGCCTGCTGGCAGTGGTTCCCCGCGCAAAAGCCGTAGCCGTCCCTCTTGTGCAGGCGCTAAGCTATCGATCATCCCCTGGACAAGTGCCGCCGTTGCATCGCTGCTACGATCATCAAGCACAAGTACCTCTAAGCGCCCATAGTCTTGTCCTAGCAACGAGTCTATGCAACTCTCAATATGCGTTTGCTCGTTGCGTGCTGGTACAAGCAGCGAGACCAGTGGCTCAGATGGCGCACTTCCTTGCGTCGTTGCTCTCAAGCGGTGGAAGGTCAGCACGTTCATCAGCAGATGGAGCAATAATAATAGAAGCATGGCAAAAATCATATATGAGACGACGAGAAGAAAAATCATACCTGCTCCATAACATGTTATTTTCAAAGCCTGTTTGCTGTAACTATGCCGCTCTTTATAACGTGATGCTGGATAGCAACCTCTTAAAGAGTGCTTGCTCGCTGGAAAATGGCAATGAACATGCACAACAGCACGCATATAGAACAGTATACAGAGGGTGAAGCAAGCACCTTCTTGTAGCAGAGATAGCGTATTTTGCCCCACACGTTGATAAAGGAAATTTCCAGGGATATGAAGAATACTTCTCGACTCTCGATCCGCCAGGAGTTGGTGCTCAATGTATTGTGGTTTTCGATTAATTTGCAGTATGCCGCCCTCTTACCGGTGGTCATTCCAATCCAGATTTTGCTTTTTGTTCCTGCCGGGCGCGTGGGAGACGCGCAGCAGGCGTTATTTCTAGGTTGGCTCTCGACGGTGGCCTCGTTCGTCTCTCTCTGTATGCCACCTCTAGTAGGCACCCTCTCAGATCACACTGCCGGTAAATTTGGGCGTCGGCGTCCCTATATCGCCATTGGTGCTCTATTATTGATTGGCAGCACACCTTTTCTCGTTTCGTCCGCCAGTGTTCTGGTCTTTTTGCTAGGACTCTCGCTGCTGCATCTCGGCAATAACGTCTTGACCCCCGCCTATCAAAGCCTTGTGCCAGACCTTGTACCGGAGGCGCAGCGTGGAGAAACCTCAGGTTATGTAGGCGGCATGACCATTTTGGGAAACATAGCAAGCCTGGGACTGGCGGCGCTGCTTTTGGGCGGCGTGAACCAGAATGCCTATAGTAAGGGCCTGATTCATGCGAATGCCAGTATCTACTATATAGCTGGTGCCGCTGCTTTATTTGTTGCCACCATCATTACGCTTATTTTCGTGCATGAGAAACCTTTGGAGTCCGAGGAACATCTCTCTAAAAGGACAGAGGAGAAGTTCTTCGCCAAATTCGCACGCTGGTTTGCGCATGGCTGGAGCGGTCCCTGGCACTCGTATAACTTCATCGTCGTTTTCCTGACCCGTTCCTCTATTATGCTCGGCCTTGCCCTGTTCATGACCTACGTTGAATATTACTTTGCACGCGTGCAACATATCACGAACTTTGTGCAAGTGACAGCGTTAGTGGCGGTCCTGGCATTGGCCGGGGGGGTTGTGAGTGGCGTCGTGTTTGGCATCCTCTCCGATCATTTAAAGCGACGCGCGCCAGTTGTCTGCGTGGCTACCCTGTGTATGAGCCTGACATCTCTTGCCTTTGTTGTGACTTCCGCTAACCTGATAAACTGGCTCTGGCCGCTGGGCGTGCTCTTCGGCCTGGGCTATGGAGCGTATACCAGCGTGG
>DASTZT010000639.1:0-3949 GCA_035764225.1 Ktedonobacteraceae bacterium | reverse complement strand
CGCTACCATCCTCAATGGCGGAAAGTTCGTGATGAGACCAAATATGATAGAATGGCGGCCTTTGGGCGAATCTTGCCCAGTATTCGTGAGCATGTTGACCATGATTTGAAGCTACCTGGTTTGCCCCGTGAGAAGGTGCTTGCCGCTATCGTCCGACTGCTAGATGTGACATCGCTGCGCATTGGGAACGAGGAGTATGCGCGTGAAAATAACTCGTTTGGTTTGACCACCATGCGCGACGACCATGTTGCTATCGATGGGGCGAGCATGCACTTCCAGTTTCGTGGCAAAAGCGGCAAAGAGCAGGTCATTGATATTCGTGATCGTCGCCTTGCCAGGATTGTCAAAAACTGTCGCGACCTGCCCGGCCAGGAGTTGTTTCAGTACGTTGACGAGGAGCAACAGTGCCACGTTATCGAATCCTCCGACGTGAACGAGTATCTCAAACACATTTCTGGCCAGGACTTTACCGCCAAAGATTTTCGTACCTGGAGCGGCACCGTTGCGGCAGCCGGCGCATTGCAAGATCTGGGCGAGTACGAAACGCAGACGCAGGCCAAAAAGAATGTTGTGCGTGCCATTGAATCGGCGGCGCTCTGCCTGGGCAATACACCAGCAATTTGTCGCAAAAGCTATGTTCATCCCGATATTATCAATTCTTATCTCAGCGGTTCGTTGCTGACCGCCATCAGCTCTGATGAGCAGCAAATGAGCGAGGAACTGCCGGACGGATTGCGCTCAGAAGAAATAGCCGTGTTACTATTCCTCCAACAATAAGCTTAATGGGAGACGGAAAAGTAGGAAGGCGACCATGTGCTAACTGGTAGAGAATATGCTATGGTATTTCTAAAGAGGATTTTAAAAGCAGCATTCGGGATAGGAAAAGATACATAAAGGAAAAATTTTATGGATACGTCGAGCACGCAAGAGGACAAAGGTGGCCTTCCAGCAACGAAACCGCGAGTGGTCATTATCGGGGCAGGTTTTGGCGGTATTCGGGCCGCGAAAGGGCTGGGCAACGCGCCCGTTGACTTGATTGTGATTGATCGCAACAACCATCATCTCTTTCAGCCATTGTTATACCAGGTTGCAACCGCCGGTCTATCGCCAGCCGATATCTCCGCGCCTATTCGTCACATTCTCAAAAAACAGCAGAATACAACGGTTTTCATGGCCGAGGTGACGGGTGTTGACCTGCAAACGCAACAAGTTTTGGCGCAAGATCATACCATCGATTACGATTACCTGGTCGTCGCCACTGGTGCCAGCCACAGTTATTTTGGACACGACCAATGGGAGCAGTATGCCCCTGGTTTAAAGACCATTGTCGATGCAACAACCATTCGCCGCGAGATCCTGCTCGCCTTTGAGAAAGCGGAAATTGAGCCCGATCCGGTGCGACGGCAGGCGTTGCTGACGACTGTGCTGGTCGGTGGCGGACCCACTGGCGTTGAGATGGCGGGAGCAATTGCCGAACTGGCGCATAAAGCTCTGGCACACAATTTTCGCAATATCGACCCGGCGTCAGCCCGTATCATTCTCGTCGAGGCCATGCCAAGAATACTGGCGGCGTTTCCTGAATCGTTGGCAAAGAAGGCTCAGAAGTCGTTGAACCATCTGGGCGTCGAAGTACGAACGAACGCCCCGGTTGAAGATATTGATAGTGAAGGGGTGATGATTGCCGGGCAGCGTCTCTCCGCTGGCACGGTGATCTGGACGGCAGGCGTGGCGGCGTCTCCCGCCGGGCAGTGGCTGAGGTCGGAGGTAGATCGCGCAGGCCGGGTAAAAGTCGATCCTGATCTTTCGCTGCCCGGCCATCCCAACGTGTTTGTAATTGGCGACACCATAAGTTTGAGCCAGGGTGGCAAGCCTTTGCCCGGAGTCGCGCCTGTCGCGATGCAGCAAGGGGATTATGTCGCGGCTGTCATTGCTGACCGTGTGGCCGGTAAAGAACATCCGCAGCATTTTGTCTATCGCAATAAAGGGAATCTGGCGACTATCGGACGTTCAGCGGGCGTGGCCGATCTGGGCTGGTTGCGCATCTGGGGCTTTCCGGCCTGGTTCCTCTGGCTGGCTGTCCACATCTTCTTTCTCATCGGCTTCCGCAATCGTCTGCTGGTTTTGATTCAGTGGGCATGGGCCTATATTACCTTCCAGCGCGGCGTTCGGCTGATTACCTTTGCGCCTTCTCTAGAAGCGGAGGAAGCCAACCAAAAGCGGCTGGAGGCTGTGGAGCAATGACGCTTTCCCAGGTCTCGTGCTAAACCATCTTTGTAGCTATGTGTGGATATGTCGTGAGGTAAAAAGATGCAGGATGACCGGGCAAACTTCCCTCCGGGAAAAGTTATACGCGCGCACTATATCGTTGAGGAGCTGCTTGGGAAAGGCGGCTTTGGGGCCGTTTACCGTGTCAGGGAGCGGCGCATTAGAGGCAATACCTTCGCGCTCAAAGAAGTCATTGACCCGAACCGACAGCAGCGAGAACGCTTTACTTTTGAAGGCGAGATCCTCAAACGGCTCAGTCACCCAGCTCTTCCTCGCGTCTATCAACTCTTTGAGGATCGTAAGCATCATCGGCTCTATATGCTGATGGACTATATTGAGGGCGTGAACCTGGAACAATTGCGGCAGCAGCAGCCAGGGAAACGTTTCAGCTTATCCACGGCGTTGGCTATCATGACCCCCATTGTTGAGGCCATCAGTTACTTGCACGCGCAGCAACCACCCATAATTCATCGTGACATCAAGCCTGCCAATATCATTGTCTCGCCATCGGGCGATAGAGCTGTGCTGGTAGACTTTGGCATTGCGAAAGAATGTAGCCGGGATGCGACCACGACGGCGGTGCGCCATTGTTCACCGGGCTATGGCGCTCCTGAGCAGTACGCTACGGGCACGGACATACGGACCGATATCTATGGTCTCGCGGCTACTTTCTACAAACTCTTAACTGGTCATGTGCCAGTTGACGCTTTTTATCGCTTGACGCGCCTGGGCAGCGGTGAGATCGATCCGCTTGAGCCGGTGACTATGCTCGTTCCAACCCTTCCTCCCTATGTGGCGGATGGGTTACAACGAGCAATGGCGATGAACAGCAGTGATCGTTTCGCCACCGTTGAGGAATTCTGGCACGCCTTACAAGGTTGCCCAGCGGAGCAAGAAGTTTGCGAGCTTGCCCTTGAAAAGGCTGATGACGCAAAGCCGCCTACCTCTCAGACGTTATCCCCTGTTGCTCCTGAAGCCCCTGTGCTATCGCTACTCGTGACGCCAGATAATGCCCCTGTAGCCGTCGCCAGAGAGGGGCTATCAAGGCAAAGGCCAGTACGGAAAGCCATTTTTTTTCTGCTCGTTGCCCTTGTGTTGGTTGGGCTGTTCTCCGGTGTAATCTTTGGAGCGGGTAAGTTGCCGGAGTTGGAGCCGACGTATGATGTCGTCGTGATTACTCCTGAAAGCACCCCAATTAGCGTAGCTCCTCGCCTGCAATCGACCCTCGTGCCGTCTAAGAGCGCATCGCCCTCTGCGACCGTAAGCTCGACGGCCCAGCCTACCACACCTTCCGTAACGCCAACGGTAAAGCCTACGATTACGCCTGTCATGCCAACACCGACGCCGACAGCACAGCCTGCTGTTAGCTCGCCAACACCAATCACAACCCCCCTGCCGCGATCAATGGCATCAGGTTATCCTGTGCTGCTCAGTCACTATCATGGGACGATCAGCGATCAATTCTCATCCCCTTTTAGGGAGACCTCTCTGGACTTAGCGCAAATGCGACAGGAGGGGGAGAAGGTGAGTGGCTATCTCTCTGCAGGCTCAGGCTTTATCGACGCTGGTAGTTTTAGCGGCACACTAGCGGCTGATCGCAGCATCCAATTTATCGTGCCTGGCAATTCCCCTTTTCATCCACTTTTCTTCCAGGGGCACCTCCAGGAAGATGGCAGTATGCTTG
>DASTZT010000638.1:0-4105 GCA_035764225.1 Ktedonobacteraceae bacterium | reverse complement strand
GCCATACAAAAGGAGAGGTAGCAAGTGAGATGGCCGTTAATGCGATACGCGACGCCTATTATCAGGATACAGACGAAGATATTGCCACCTCCCTGCGGCAGGCAGTAGAGCATGCCAATCTGCTCATCCATCAGAAAAATGAAGAACTATTGCGAAACGCGACCAGCGAGGAAAAAAAGAAGATGGCAATGGGTACGACATGCGTTGCCACAGTATTGAAAGACGATAAAGTACACGTTGCCAACGTCGGCGATAGCCTTGTTTATGTTATCCGTGCCGGGCAGGTCAGCCAGATCGCGCAATCTCACGAATTGACCACGGAACAGTTGCGTAAAGGGGAGATTACCGAGGAAGAGGCGAAGAAGAGAGGCCTTACTAACAAGATCACGCGTTGCCTCGGAGAAAAGTCAACAGTGGATGTATACGTCGCCACTGAAACAGTGCAAGATGGCGATACGCTGATCCTCTGCACCGACGGCCTCTGGACCTTGATCGAGGAAAGCGAGATGTGCCGCATCGTCGAACAATACGATCCACAGGAAAGCGCCAAACGCCTCGTAGCGCGAGCCAACGAGAACGGCGGCCCCGACAATATCACCGCCGTCGTCGTGCGCGTCTCTCTAAAAGCCTGATTCCATCGTAGGGTGGAGGCGAACCTCCGCCCTACCTCCTCCAGCAATACCATCCCAAAAACGAAAAAAACCTTCGTACCGACTCGCTTTAGCGCGTCCAATTTATTGCCTGCCCTTCCCCGAATCGTGCCAACCCATCGCAGGGCAAGCGCGAGGCCCCATCCACCTCACCGCCCTTCCCCTTGCCCCTACCATTCCCCTAATGACCTTGCACCCCGAAGCTAAAACTGGCCCTTTTTGATATGGTGTGAAAATGACGTTATCTCTAGTAGATACTGTTATTAATGGCAGTTGCATAAGGAGGCACTTTATGCAGGCGTTGTTAGCACCGGAGAACTTATTTTTTGAACTACCGCTGCTTCTAGCAATCACGCTTACCCTGATCCAGCTCATAGGCGGCCTGGAAGCGGGTCACGCCCTGCACGCAGATGTTAGTCATGCCGTTGGACACGACGCGATGCATACAGCAGGCCACGAACACGATGCCAGTCACGGACAGGATCACCATAGCACAACGCGAGGGGTGAGCAGGGTTTTAGGCTTTTTCGGCTTTGGCAATGCTCCCACATTTATGGTAGTGGCGGCATTCTGCTATTGCTGGGCCTTTATCGGCTTCGCCAGTATGCATCTACTCCCCTCGTGGCTTCCAGCAGGAGTATATGTCTGGTGGTCCGTGGCGATTACGTCCCTGCTGACGCTGTTTGCTACCCGCTATCTAGCACGCACGCTAGGCTTTTTTTTCAAAACGGAATCCTATGGGGTGGGCATGAGCGAGCTGGTCGGATTAGAGGCCAGAACGCGCCTTCGTATCACCACGCTATTCGGCAGGGCAGAGCTTAAGGACCGCTTTGGCACATTACAGGTCGTCGAATGCCGGATCGCGGAAGGCGAGCAGATCATCCAGGCCGACACAAACGTTATTCTCTATCAATGGCATCCTGAAAAAGGTCTATTTCACGTTATCACCGAAGATCAACTGGAAAATACCCAATCGATCAAAACACTCTTATAACACGGAGGTTCACAGACATGTCTAGAAGAGCTAGCGATCTCGACAGAACGTCTACAGGTAAGAAAACATATGTCGATCAATCGAGCAATCAGCAACAATGGAACGATCCACAACAGAATGTACAGAGCACAGGAAGCGATACCACTGCAATCACAAGCAGCAAGAAGATGTATCTAAACCAGCCAACAAGGCCACAGCCCGAAGGATCTGGCATGGCGATTGCTTTGCCGCTCATCATCCTGGGCCTGCTGATGATCGGGATCGTGCTGGCTGCACCATCGCTCCATATCGCGCTTGCCCCATTCAGCCAGATAGGATTGATGGGCTTTGGTATCCTCCTCTTACTGCTAAGCTGCGGACTGCTCATGTTTACCCGGCTCTATCATAAAGTGCCAGCGGATATCGCCCTGGTGCGTACTGGTATGGGAGGCCAGAAACCCGTTCTCGACGGAGGCATTATCGTCATTCCAACTATCCATGCCGTCATCTATGTTTTCTGTGGCACCATGAAATTCGTCGTGGTGCGAGAGGGCAAAAACTCGCTGCTCACTCAGGATAATTTGCGGGCGGACATCACAGCCGAATTTTTCTTGCGCGTGCAAAAGAATAACGATGCAGTCACCAAAGCGGCGGTCTCTCTGGGCGATAAAGCCATGAATCCCAACGAGATTCTAGCGATCCTCGAAGAGAAGCTCGAATCGGCGTTGCGTGAAGTTGCCGTCAGCAACACCCTGCACGACCTGAACTCAAACCGTCAGGCGGTAATTGAAAGCGTTTCGCGCCACGTCGCGGAGGCATTGCCTGATAACGGGCTGAGCCTGGAGACCATGACCATCTCACGCCTGGATCAAACGCCACCAACGGCTCTGCGCGATACCGACAACATCTTTGATGCGCGGGGCAAGCGCACCATCACCGAGATCACCACGGAACAGCAGGTACTGAGCACCCAGCTCCAACTTAACGCCAAGCGCCGCACGCAAGAAATGGAGGTTGAGACCAATAAAGCTCTCTACACGCTTGAAGTTGAGCGTGCCACAGCAGAAGCCGAAAAGCAGCGACAAATCAGAATCGCGCAGGTAACAGCGGAACAACTCGCCGCATCCGAGGCTGCCGAACAGGAACGACTGAGCAAGCTAGCCCAGGTAGCAAAAGATCAGGCCATCCAGCTCGCCGAAGTCACGCGCAACCAGAGTATCCAGGTAGCCGATCAGCAGCGTGAGGCGGCAGCCGGACAAGCGCAAATCGAGAAAGATCAGGCTATTGCCCTGGCCCAGCGAGCCAGCGCCATCGCCGTGGCACAGCGAGAAAAGTCGAGAGTAGAAGCGGAGGCGGCCAAGCTCGCAGCGGAAACTGAGCGCATGAAACGCGAACAGGAAGTGCAAACGGTGCAAATCACCGCCGACGCCGAACGCAAAAAGCAGATCGCCGTCATCGCAGCCCAGGCTGAGGCCGAACGCAACCGCTTATCCCAGCAGGTCCAGGCCGACCAGCAAGCCTATGGAGTGGTTAAGAAAGCCGAAGCCGAGCTACGAGCCGCCCAGAGCCGAGCCGAAGCCCAAAACGTCGAGGCGACCGCCAACAAAAATGCGCGCATGCTCGACGCCGAAGCTAACCGCGCCGTCCAGCTCGTCCCGGTCGATGTCGCACGCAAACAAGTCGAGATCGATCAGGTGAGACAACTGATCCCCGTCGATGTCGCACGCAAGCAGGTCGAAGTCGATCAGGTCCGTGTCAGCGTCCAGGCGGCAGAACTGGCCAACCAGACAGAATACGCCGACATCGCGTACCGCAAAGAGATCGACCTGGCCCGCATCGAAGCGGCCAAAGCAGTCGAGATCGCGCGAGCCGAAGCGTTAGGGCTGGCATTAAGCAACGCCAAAATGCAACTCTGGGCCGACGCCAACACCTTCCAGAAAATGACCGCCATGTTCAGCCAGGGGCAAAGCTTCGGCGCACTGCTCGACGGCGTCACCAGTGCCGCCCCACAAAGCATCACCGGAGCCATCGGCACAATGGGAACCGCGCTCTCAACATTCCTGCTAGAAAAAGTGGGCATCCAGATCGATCCCACAGTAGCGGAAGAGGCCCTGCGCACCATCACCAAACAGCAGCCCACCGCCCCAACAAACGGCACATCCTCAACGCCACAACCAGAATAACACCCACGAAAAAGGTTGGAGGGTTCGCAGCCCTCCAACCCTCATACTGACCAGCTGATGGACTTCAACACATTCGCTTAGGTATACCCCTGCTGCGGGGACGACATTGATGGCGTCCGATTTATCGCCCGTCCTCCCCCTCCGCCCACCCCACAAGCGCCTCCAACGCAGGAATCATCAATAGCGAGAGGGCCAAACCTCCACCAGGGCAAGCGCAAGGCCCCTTCCACCCATCGTCCGCCTCCCCTTGCCCCTACCGATCCGTATCATCACCACATTGGATCGCATCCTAAACCCCT